>NZ_JBYCKI010000030.1:0-29614 GCF_057473305.1 Thiomonas sp. TH-17 | reverse complement strand
TCTGCAAACAAAAAACCCGCTGTCTCAAAGGAGAACAGCGGGTTTTTCGGACTTCCTTGGACTTCTTAAAACAGAATCTTGGCGGAGACGAAGGGATTCGAACCCTTGATGCGCTTTTGGCACATACTCCCTTAGCAGGGGAGCACCTTCGGCCACTCGGTCACGTCTCCAGTTGCCGCCAGTTTCCTTTTGGCAAATTGCTTGCGGCTTCATGCGTTCAGCAAAGTCGGTAATTATTACACGCATTCACCTGCCATCGCCACCTTGATGGAAAACGTCGCGGCTCAGGCGCTTTGTTCCAGGTCGAAGGCCTTGTGCAAGGAGCGCACCGCGAGCTCCATGTACTTTTCTTCGATGACCACCGACACCTTGATTTCCGAGGTGGAGATCATCTGGATGTTGATGCCTTCTTCCGACAGGGTGCGGAACATCTTGCTGGCCACGCCGGCGTGCGAGCGCATGCCCATGCCCACGATGGAAACCTTGCACACTTTCGGGTCGCCGAGAATTTCCTTGGCGCCGATGTGGGCCTGTACGCTGGACTTGAGAATATCGAGCGCACGCGCGTAATCGCCGCGGCCCACGGTGAAGGTGAAGTCGGTGAAGCCGGCCACGCTCTGGTTTTGCAGAATCATGTCGACTTCGATATTGGCCTCGCCCACGGCGCTGAGAATCTGATAGGCGATGCCGGGACGGTCGGGCACGCCGACCACGATGATCTTGGCTTCGTCGCGGGCAAAGGCGATGCCCGACACCACGGCTTGTTCCATGTTTTCGTCTTCCTCAAAGGTGATGAGTGTGCCGCTGCGCGACTCTTGCTCCAGCGGCAGATCCCACGGGGTCAGGCTGGAGAGCACGCGCAAGCGAACCTTGTACTTGCCCGCGAATTCCACCGAGCGGATTTGCAGCACCTTGGAGCCCAGGCTGGCCATCTCCAGCATTTCCTCGAAGGTGACCGTGTCGAGCCTGCGGGCTTCGGGGACGATGCGCGGATCGGTGGTGTAGACACCGTCGACGTCGGTGTAGATCTGGCATTCGTCGGCCTGCAAGGCCGCGGCAAGCGCCACGCCCGAGGTGTCTGAGCCGCCCCGTCCCAGGGTGGTGATGTTGCCCTGCGCGTCCACGCCTTGAAACCCGGCCACGATGGGGATGATGCCCTGCGCGAGATCGGCCTTGAGTTTGTCGGCGTCGATGGATTCGATGCGGGCCTTGCTGAACGCGCTATCGGTATGCACGGCGATCTGCGCGCCGGTGTAGCTTCGGGCTTTGCGCCCCAGCGCCTGCAACGCCATGGACAGCAGGCCGATGGTGACCTGCTCGCCGGTCGACGCCACGACGTCGAGTTCGCGGGGATCGGGTTGGGTCTGGATTTCTTTGGCCAGCGCGATCAGGCGATTGGTTTCGCCCGACATGGCCGACACCACCACCACGACCTGATGCCCCGCTTCGTGCCACTTGGCCACGCGCCGGGCCACGTTTTTGATCCGTTCGGCAGACCCCACCGAGGTGCCGCCGTATTTCTGGACGATGAGTGCCATGAGAAATGCGTTCGAAAGCTGCGAAAGTCTCTTTGCCCGGCGCACGATGCACCAGACCGTTTCGCTGCAAAGCCAGACATTCTAGACTTTGTCTGCGGCGGCATCGTCCCATTTCAGACGCAGACAAGCCCCCTGACGCTGAAGGATGCAGCCCGGCAGACGCAGTTCGAGGCGATGCGCGCCTTGCCCAGTGCGCAAGACTTGTCGCACCAGTTCGTCGGTCCGCGCACGGTCCAGGCGCTGCCCGTTTTGCCGCAGCCAGAGCCGCAACACTTCGCTGGCGGCGGCGGCGCCCAGTGCGCGCAAGGCCGCAAGATCCAGCCCCTGGGGTTGTAGGCAGAGACGCAATTGCTGCGCCGCAGTCGATTGAATCTGCGCGTCGGCCGCTGCGCACAAGTCGGCGCTGCGGCCCAGCGTCTGCCGATAGGCGGGTTCGAGCCGGGCGAGAACCGGCACCAGTTCATGCCGAATGCGGCTGCGCCGAAACGCGGGGTCGGCATTCATCGGATCGTCCAGAAAGCTCACCGCCTGCGCCTTGAGCCAGCTCCGCACTTCGGCCGCGCCGCAGTCCAGCAAGGGTCGCGCAAAGCTGCAGCCGTGGCGCTGCATTTGCGCGGGCATCGCCGCCAAGCCGCGCGGCCCTGCCCCGCGCAACAAGGCGAGCAAGAGCGTCTCGACCTGATCGTCCCCATGCTGCGCGAGCAGAACCACCGCGCAGTTCTGCTCGCGCGCAAGCTTGGCCAGCGCCAGATAGCGGGCCTCGCGCGCGACTTCTTCCAGGCTCATCCCCCGCGCCGCATCGACCTGCAGAGTGGCCTCGGCATACGCCACATCGAGGGCGGCGCAGGCTTGGGCGCAATGTTGCGCGAACAACTCAGCCGAGGCTTGCAAGCCATGATTGACGTGCAAGGCACAAAGCCGCCCGCCGCCCCAGAGCGTGCGGGCCGCCAGCAGCAAAGCCGTGGAATCGGCCCCGCCGCTGAAGGCAATGCCGATGCGCTCGGCCTGGGCGACGCCGGGGTGTTGCGACGCGAAACGCTTGAGCGCGGCAAGCGCGGGGTTGTTCAGCAAGAGCAGCGCCGACTGTGCAGCCGATGAGGTGGACCAATCAAGTGAACCGACGAGCGCGGTCAACGTCCGGCCGTCTTGGTGTCTTCGAATTTGCCAAAACCCTGCAGCCGCTCAAGCCGCTGCTTCACCAGATCGGCCGGTTTGGTGTGCTGAAAGTGGCGCAGCGACTCGCCCAGCGCGCGCTTGAGTGAAGCCGCCATCGCCGCAGGGTCGCGGTGCGCGCCGCCCACCGGCTCGTTGACGATCTTGTCCACCAAGCCCAGCGCCTTGAGCCGATGCGCCGTGAGACCCAGCGCCTCGGCGGCTTCAGGGGCCTTTTCCGCGCTTTTCCACAGAATGGAGGCGCAGCCCTCGGGCGAAATCACCGAGTAGATCGAATATTGCAGCATGAGCAACTGGTCGCACACCGCAATGGCCAGCGCCCCGCCCGAGCCACCTTCGCCGATGATGGTGGAAATAATGGGCACTTCGAGCTGCGCCATCTCGTAGATATTGCGGCCGATGGCCTCGGACTGACTGCGCTCTTCGGCGTCGATGCCGGGATAGGCGCCGGGCGTATCGACAAAGGTGAAGATGGGCAGGTGGAATTTTTCGGCCAGCTTCATCAGCCGCAGCGCCTTGCGATAGCCCTCGGGCTTGGGCATGCCGAAGTTGCGCATCGCGCGCTCCTTGGTGTCTCGCCCCTTCTGGTGGCCGATCACCATGCAGGCCTGCCCGCCCAGACGCGCCAGCCCGCCCACGATGGACAGGTCGTCGGCATAGGCGCGATCGCCGTGCAGCTCGTGAAAGTCGGTGAATATCTGGTTGGCGTAGTCGAGGGTGTAAGGCCGCTGGGCGTGCCGCGCAATCTGCGTGGTCTGCCAGGGCGTGAGCTTGGCGTAGAGGTCTTTGGTGAGCTGCTGGCTTTTCTTCTGCAAGCGCCCGATCTCTTCGGAAATATCGACGGCAGACTCATCTTGCACAAAGCGCAGTTCGTCGATTTTGTTCTCTAGTTCGGCAACCGGTTGCTCGAAATCGAGAAAGACTTTTTTGCTCATATTCACCTCGGGAAATGGTCCGCTCCTGCGTTGCAAACATGCAAAACAATGCGCAAATCAATACGCAACCGGCAACGGGTCGAGACTCCGCCAAATATACCAAGTCCCCACTGAACGCCACGGCGCCCAGGCGGCGGCCACTTCGCGCACCTCGCTCTGGGTCACGGGCTCGCCGGCGAAATAAGTCTGGCTCACGCCTTTGATCAGTCCCAGGTCGCCCAGGGGCAGCACATCCGGGCGCATGAGGTGGAAGATCAGAAACATGTCAGCCGTCCAGCGGCCAATCCCGCGGATGGTCAGCAGTTCAGCGGCGATGGCCTCGTCGTGCATCTCTTGCCAATTGTGCGGATGCACCTCCCCGGCGTGGAATTTGACGGCGAGGTCGCGCACATAGCCCGCCTTGCGACCCGACAGGCCGCAAGCACGCAGCGCGTCATCGCCGAGACCGACCAGATGTTCCGGCGCAACTTGCGGCACGGCGGCACAGAGCCGATCCCAGACCGTCTGCGCCGCCTTGACGGAAATCTGCTGGCCAATGATGGAACGCGCCAGAGTCTGAAACGGATCGCCCCGGCTTTGCAGCCGCGTGCCCGCATGCGTCTTGATGAGTTTGCGCATCACGCGATCGGTGCGCTGCAGGTGGGCGCAGGCCTTGTCCCAGTCGAGAGGGATGGGGCCTTTGGTGGAGACGACCGTATCCGACCAAGCCGGTGCTCGCGCCATCAAGCCGCCCTCCATACCGTGACCCCGCCCGGCTTGTCTTCGAGCACGATGCCCTTGGCGGTGAGTTCGGCGCGGATGCGATCGGCCTCGGCAAAGTTGCGCGCCTGTTTGGCGGCGATGCGTTCCTGCACCAACTGTTCCACCCACGCCGCATCCACCGCGGCGGCCTTGCTTTGCAAGAACTCGCGCGGATTCTGCTGCAGCAGACCGAGCACGCCGCCCAGCCCTTTCAGCAGCGCCGCCAGATCGGCATCGCCCGTTTTGTTGACCTCGGTCGCCAGCTCGAACAACACCGCCATGGCCTCTGGCGTATTGAGGTCGTCATTCATCGCGGCGGCAAAGGCCTGCGCGCGCGGGTGGCTCCAGTCGACACGCGCGGGCAGCTCGGCGAACGGGTCGAGCGCGGTGTAGAGACGGGTGAGCGCAGCGTGGGCATCTTGCAGGTGTTCGTCGCTGTAATTCAGCGGGCTGCGGTAGTGCGCGCGGACGATGAACAGCCGCACGGTTTCGGCCTCGACATGCTGGAGGATGTCGCGGATGGTGAAAAAATTGCCCAGCGATTTGGACATCTTCTCGCCATCCACCCGCACAAACCCGTTGTGCAGCCATACATGGGCCATGGTCTTGCCGCTTGCGCCCTCGCTCTGCGCGATTTCGTTCTCGTGATGCGGAAACTGCAGATCGGCCCCGCCGCCGTGAATATCGAAAGTCTCGCCCAGCAGCGCGCAGCTCATGGCCGAACATTCGATATGCCAGCCGGGACGGCCCGGGCCGTCATCGGAAGGCCATTTCACCTCCTCGGGCTCGGCGGGTTTGGCCGCTTTCCACAGCACAAAGTCCAGCGGATCTTGTTTGGCGGTATCGACCTCCACGCGCTCGCCCGCGCGCAGTTCATCGAGCGACTTGCCCGACAACTTGCCGTAGCCGGGAAACGCGCGCACATGAAAGTTCACATCGCCCGCGCTATCGCGATAGGCCAGACCGCGCTTTTTGAGCTTGCCGATCAGGTCGAGCATCTGCGGCACATAGTCGGTGGCGCGCGGCTCATGCGTAGGCCGCTCCACGCCCAGGGCGTCGGCATCTTCGTGCATCGCAGCGATGAACCGGTCGGTCAGTGTGCGGATGGTTTCGCCGTTTTCCTGCGCGCGCCGGATGATCTTGTCGTCGATGTCGGTGATGTTGCGCACATAAGTCACGCGCAAGCCCTGCGCCTTGAGCCAGCGCTGCAGCAGATCGAACACCACCATGACGCGCGCGTGCCCGATATGACAGAAGTCGTACACCGTCATGCCGCAGACATACATACGAACATGGCCCGGCTCGATGGGCTCGAAACGGTCTTTGCCGCGGGTGAGGGTATTGTGAAGGTGCAACGCAGTCATGGAATTGGGCGTGGGAACAGCGGTTTGTGCGCGGGCGCGCCATGTCCCCGGATAAAATTAAAAACTTAGCACAAGCAGCCGGTTTCCGGCTTGGCGCGCTGCGCTTTCCGCGCTGCGCATCGCCAGTCCACACGGCCCTTGTCCAGACTTCAGACCACTCACCCAGTCACCCAATGCGAAATCGCCTTATCGCCACCCTGATCGCCCTCACGCTGAGTGCGCCAACCGTCTGGGCGGCAGACGCGGCCAGTGTCAGCCAAAGCCTGCAAAAAGGCGATCTGAGCAATGCGCTGACGCAGGTGGACACGCTGCTGGCGCAAAAGCCCAAAGACCCGCAGTACCAGTTTCTCAAGGGCGTCATTCTGACCGAGCAGAAAAAAGACGCTCAGGCCATCAAGATCTTCCAGTCGCTCACCGAGCAATACCCCGAACTGCCCGAGCCTTACAACAATCTGGCCGTGCTGTATGCCCAGCAAGGCCAGTACGACAAAGCCCGCGCCGCGCTCGATATGGCCATTCGCACCAACCCGAGCTACGCCACCGCGCAGGCCAACCTGGGCGATATTTACGCCAAACTCGCCAGCCAGGCCTATCAAAAGGCGCTGCAACTCGCCCCCGATGAAAATGCCAGCGCCCGAGTCAAGCTCAACCTGATTCGCGAATTGTTCGAGCAGGGCAAAAATCCCGCCGTTCAAACCGCCTCTGCGACACCCTTGAAAGTGACCACGGCGCAGCCCGCGAAGGAAACCAAAGCCGAGGCCAAGCCCGCTGCGGCCGCGCCTGCGCCGAAGCCAGTAGTGGTGGCCGCCGAAAAACCCGCGGCCAAACCCGAGCCTGCGCCAACGGCCCCGGCTGCCGCCAAACCTGCTGCGCCCGCACCCGCCGAAAACAAACCGGCGCCCGCCGCCGCGCCTGTGCAGACCAACGCCAGCGAACAGGCCGCTGTGTCGGAAGCGGTCGAGCGCTGGGCCGACGCCTGGCAAAACAAGAATCTGCCAGGCTATTTCGCCGCCTACGCCCCCAATTTCAAGCCTGAGAAAGGCATGAGCCTGGGCGCCTGGAAAGATCAGCGCCGCGCCCGTATTTCCGACAAAGCCAAGATCACGGTGAAAGTGCACGCGCTCAAGGTGCAACTCGACGGCGACAAAGCCACCGCGCGATTCCGTCAGCACTACACCTCCGGCTCGCTCGACTTTGACGGCCCGAAAACCCTGCAAATGCAGCGTGAAAACGGCAAGTGGCTGATCGTGCGCGAGATCGTCGGCTGAACGGCCACTCTAGCCACTGCAAGGCACCTCATTTAGGCTGTGATTTCAAGCGCCTCGCATCGATCCGCCGTGAAGCCCGCATTCCGCCGCCCCCCCCTGCGCAAGTTGTTGCCTTGGGCGCTGCTGTGCGTGCCGCTGGTGTTCGCGGCCCGCGCCGCGACCGACTACAACGCGGTGCCCAGCGGCACACCGGGCAGTCGCCTCCTGGTTGACCCGGCGGCCGAACCGGCAGGCGAGTGGGCCAGCAACGCCGCAGGCCCGTCCACCGGTTCAGTGCAGCAACCTGTCGTTTCGGCGCGTACCCTGCTCAAACTCACCACCTCGCTGAGCGCGCCCCCCAACCAGGACGGCGCGGAACGGCGCCTGCTCCACGCTTACGCCGAAGTCGCTGCCGGCCACCTCGACGCGGCGCGGGCCCAGGCCGAGCAACTGGCGCGGGATTACCCGCATTTCTCCCTGGCGCAACTGCTTCTGGGCGATGTCATGCAAGCCAGCGCCGGAAACCCTGCGGGCTTCGCCGCGGCCGCGCCACCCGCGCTTTCGGAACAACAGGCGCAGCAACACGCCCGCATTCTGGAACTTCGGGCGGAGGCTCTGACCCGCCTCGCCGCCTACACCGCACCGCCCCCGACCGGGGCGATTGCCGCCAATCTGGTGGCGCTGGCGCCCGATGTGCAGCGCGCCATCGTGGTGGATACCGCCCGTTCGCGTCTCTATCTTTTTGAACAACGCAACGGCGTGCCCCAGCTTGAGGCGAGTTATTACTTCAGCCAGGGCAAGCTCGGCGCAGGCAAGACCCAGGTCGGCGATATGAAAACGCCGCTGGGTATTTATTTCATCACCCGCAAAATAGGCGCCAAAGACCTCAAGCCGCTCTATGGCGCCGGCGCGCTCACGCTGAACTACCCCAACGAGTGGGACAAGCAACAAGGCCACACCGGCTTTGGCGTCTGGCTGCACGGCACGCCGCCAGACAGCTATGCCCGGGTGCCCCTGGCGTCTGACGGCTGCGTGGTGCTGTCCAACCCGGACGTGCGCAGCCTCATGGCCGACACCCCGGCGGGCAGCACCCCGGTGGTCATCACCCGCCATGTGCAATGGCTGAGCGCCTCGCAGTGGGCTGCCCAACGCCAGCGCATCACGGCGCAGTTGCAGACCGACGTCGTTCAGGCGGCTGCGCAAGGCGCGCGCCCGCAAGACACGCTCGCCGCCAGCGCCTCGGCGCCGAATACTGCGCACGCGCCCGCGCGCAACCCATCCATCACCCCCGGCGCGCTCACCGTCCTGCAATACCCGGGGCAAAGGGTGGTGCAGTACAGTGCGGCCGGTGCGCCCTCCAGCCCGCTCTACCGTCAGTACTGGGCCCAGCGCAACACCCAGTGGCAACTCATTTTTCAAGGAAGCGTTTCGTAATGAATTCCAGCTTGAACCCCCCGTCCCGCTCATCATTCCTCAATTTGCGGCGCATGATGCGGCAGCGCATCGCCCCCGTACTCGCCGCACTGAGCTTGTTGTCTGCGGCTGCCCTGCCCGTCGCACGCGCCGCCGATGCCCCCGCCGCGCAACCCAAGGTGGAATTCGTCACCACGATGGGCAATTTCGTCGTACAGCTTGACCCGGCGCGCGCGCCCAAAACCGTGGCCAACTTTCTCGACTATGTGAAAAGCGGCTTCTACAAAGGCACCATTTTTCACCGCGTGATTCCCGGCTTCATGGTGCAGGGCGGCGGCTTCACCGCCGACATGCAGAAAAAGCCCACCCGCGCGCCCATTCCGCTGGAGAGCCAGAACGGCCTGCGCAACCTCAAAGGCACCATCGCCATGGCCCGCACTTCAGACCCCAACTCGGCCACCTCGCAGTTCTTCGTCAACGTGGTCGATAACGCCAGCCTCGACTATCCCAAACCCGACGGCTACGGCTACGCCGTGTTCGGCAAGGTCATTTCAGGCATGAACGTGATCGAGAAGATCGTGGCCGTGCCGACCAAGAACGAAGGCATGTTCCAGAACGTGCCCGTCAAACCCATCGTCATCGAAGACGCCAAACTCCTCAACTAAACCTGAAAACAGAAAGCCCATCATGGTCGAACTCCAAACCAACCACGGCAACATCCGCATCGAACTCGACACCGAGCACGCCCCCAAGTCGAGCGAAAACTTCCTGGCCTATGTGCGCTCGGGCCACTTTGACGGCACCGTCTTTCACCGCGTGATCGACGGCTTCATGATCCAGGGCGGCGGCTTCGAGCCCGGCATGAAGCAAAAACCCACCCTCGCCCCGATTCAGAACGAAGCCAACAACGGCCTGAAAAACGACCGCTACACCCTCGCCATGGCCCGCACCTCCGATCCGCATTCGGCCACCGCCCAGTTCTTCATCAACGTCGCCGACAACGCCTTCCTCAACCACACTGCGCCCTCCGCACAAGGCTGGGGCTACGCCGTGTTCGGCAAAGTGGTCGAGGGACAAGACGTGGTGGACAAGATCAAGAGCGTGAAAACCGGCCGCAAGGGCTTTCACGACGACGTGCCGCAGGACGACGTGGTCATCCTCAAAGCCGTCGAAGTCTGACAGCGCGAAGTTTGACAACGATATAACCGCAAGATCGGGGCGGCAGTTCGCGTGTCGGCTAAAACCTTGTCCGCAAAGGACGACGTGCGCGCCCCCCGCTCTGCCGAGCCCTTCCCCAGCCTGATCGCCCCGCCCGCCTGGCGGCGCATTGCCATCGTCTCCGATCTTCATCTAGGTGCGCAGGCCCCGCGCACCACGCAGGCCTTCATCGCCTGGCTGGCCGACGCCGCCCGCGCGGCCGACGCCTTGTTCATCCTTGGCGACCTGTTCGAGGCCTGGATCGGCGATGATCTGCTCGATCCCGCCGCGCTGGCCGTCGCACCTGAAGACGCCGCCTGCGCCCAAGACATCGCCAGCGCGCTGCGCGCCTACACCGCCTCAGAGGGTGTGAATGAATCCGGCGTGGCCGAGCAGCGTGCCCAAACACCCCCGATCAAGGCGCAAAGCACAGCCGTGCCCGTCGGCACGGCGAGCATTTGCAACGCCGAGCGGGGGTGTTTGGGCGCGAGGAGCGGGCATGACGGATTTGTTCACACCCTCTCAGGCCGCGCCCTGTTCGTGCAGCACGGCAACCGCGACTTTCTGCTCGGCGAGCGGTTCGCCCAAGCCACCGGCGCGCAAATCCTGCCCGACCCCGTCGTACTCACGTTTCAGGCCGAGCGCACCCTCCTCACCCACGGCGACCAGCTCTGCACCGCCGACACCGCCTACCAACAATTTCGCGCCACCGTCCGCAACGCCGAGTGGCAGCGGCAAGTGCTGGCCCAGCCGCTGGCTGCCCGCGTGCAGCAGGCCCGCGCCATGCGCGCGGCCAGCAACGCCGCGCAAGCCCGCCCCGAAAACTGGGCCGACGCCGATCCCGCCGAGGCCCGCCGCTGGCTGGCCCGCGCCGCCTGCAGCTGGATGATCCACGGCCACACCCACCGCCCGCGCAACCACTGGCAAGGCGGAGAGCTCCGGCAAGTCCTCTCCGACTGGGACTGCGACGCCGCCCACAGCGCCCAGCCCCGCGCGCAAGCCCTCTGGCTCAGCGCCCAGGACCAGGGCGTCGAAGTCAGCAGCGAACGCTGCGACTGAGATCTCTTCAGCCCCTCCAGCGCCCAAACTGGGGGCGCTATTGCACAGATTGATACAAAAAATACCGTTCGTCGGCAGTAGGCGACCGTTCGTCGGAAAGTCTGCGCACGAGCCTGCGAGGCATGGAAAACTTTGGTCACATTGTTTCAATTTGGAAACCATTGTGAATCACAGAATTTCAGGCTTCACGTTGATCGAATTGCTCGTCACCATCACGGTTGCAGCAGTTCTTTTGGCGGTTGCTGTCCCCAACTTTCAGAACCTGATGCTCAGCAACAAACTGAGCACCAGCGCCAACGCCGTGGTGTATGCACTGAATTTGGCCAAATCCGAAGCCGTCAAACGCAATCAGGATGTCAGTTTCACCAACAGCGCTCAGATCAAAAATACCGCTGGAACAACACTCGCCGCTGCCCCAGCGCTGCCAGCGGGCGTTCAAAAAGTCAGCGGAAAGGTGTTGATCGCTTCGCCAGCCGGATTCCTGAGACAGTCGTCGGCCAACGCCGGATTCTCAGGCTTGGTGATGGATCTCTACGCCAGCAATCTACCGAGTAATCAACACCGCTGCGTCTATTTGATTACCGGCATCACTGCCGTGACCTGCACGGTGAACGGAACAGGAAATTGTCCCAATGCGCAACCCAACCCTTGCCAACAGTAAAGCGGCGCCTTTCGAAAAAGGCCATCAGTCTCAGATCGGCGCCGGATTGCTGGAAATCCTGATCGCGGTACTGGTGCTGTCCATCGGTTTTCTCGGCATGTCCACTTTGCTGGTGCGATCGATGACCAACAACAACAGCGCCATGGCGCACACCCAAACCTCCGTGGTCACTTACGCCATTCTCGATTCGTTGCGCGCCAATCGAACCGCCGCACTCAACGGCGACTACGACACGACCGCCACCTTCAAGTTGACAGGTAGCACGTCAAGCTGTTCGCTCTCCACAAATCTGACGGGCCGGCCCGATACCGAGGTTAAAGCATGGTGTCTGGGCTCTGGCGGCACGCCACCGGGCGGGCTAGCCGCCCTGGGAAATGGCGCCACCGGAAAAATTGACTGCACCAGCAACGGCGATTGCACCGTGACCGTTACTTTCGACGACAGTCGCGCCACTGCCGGTTCAAGTACACAGACCTTCGTCACCAAGGCCATGCTATGAACCCAAGCTCTACCCACATCAAAGCGCAGGGTGCGTTACCGCGCCGCCAGCGCGGCATGACCCTCGTCGAACTCATGGTGGCTATGTTGCTTGGCCTGGTCGTGACCGGCGTAGCGGTTAGCGTTTTTCTGGCCAGTCGCAGCTCCTTCAAGACCAATATGGCGATCGGCGAAGTGCAGGATGGTTCACGCATCGCCTTTGAATTGCTGACACGCGATGCTCGCCAGGCGTCGTTGACCGGCTGCGGCAACGGCACCTTTATTGCCAACGTGCTGAAAAACAGCGGAACAGACTGGTGGGCAAACTGGGGCAATGCGGTCCGCGGCTACGAAGCCGGGTCTACCGATCCGGCAGTCACCACTGGCACGGCAACTGGCAACCGACTCGCCGCCACCGATTCGGTACAACTGATCGGAAGCGAAAGTGAAGGCTTGAGCATTCAAAACGCCACTGCGGCTAGCGTCACGCTGTGGTCGGCAGCAACCGATTGGAAGAACGGCGACGCGCTGCTGATCTGCGACCCTGATCACGCGGCACTGGTTCAGTTGGGCGGCGGCGGCGGCACCGCAACACTGACTTGGGCCGCCACAGGCGCCAACCCTGGAAACTGTACCGCCAGCCTCGGCTTCCCAACAGCCGCTCCAGTGCCGCCCGCCACCGCGTGCACCGCAGATGCCTACACCTTCCGCACCAATGCCCAGGTCTCGCGCCTCAATGCGGCAGACTGGTACATCGGCACCAACCCGGCGGGCGGACGGTCGCTCTACCGCATGACGCTGAGCAATAGCAGCGGCAGCCTGGCAGCGACTGCGCAGGAAATCGTGCGCAATGTCACAGACATGCAGATCCTCTATCACCAAAGTAGTGCGGCCAACTACGTCGATGCCAACTCTGTGACCAACTGGAATGAAGTTGATGCGATGCAGGTCACCCTGACTCTGGCCAGCACCACCAAACAAACGGTGACGGATAGCAACGCAAAATCACTCAACCGCACCGTGACGACCGTCATCGCGCTGCGCAACCGTGTGAGTTAAGCCATGCAATCGATCTATTCGCCCCATTCAATAGAAGCTGGCGCCGTGCAGCGTCAACGTGGCGTGGCGCTCATCGTCTCGCTGATTTTGCTGCTCATCGTCACGGTCATCGGCCTGGCGGCCATCCGCAGTACCACCCTGCAGGAAAAGATGTCCAGCAATCTGCAGGACCGACAAATCGCGCTGCAGAACAGTGAAGCCGGGCTGCGCGTTGCACAAGGATTGCTGCAAGCGAATACCGCAGTGATCTGGCGCGACTGCACCGTCGCCGCCACCCAGTGCGACAACAACCCCTCCTCACAGGCAACCACCGCCAACGCTTGGCAGACAGTACCAACCGGCACCGGCGCCAATCAGTACACCGCGGGCAGCAATGCAACGGGGCAGCCGCAGTATGTGATCGAAGACATGGGCCTCTGGAATGACCGCCGCACGGCCCTTGGCCCCCAGCAAACCGCAAACAGCGCGCAGTACGGGGCTGCCCCCGTCGTTCCGACGGCGCATTTCTACCGCATCACCGCGCGCAGCGCCGACCCAAGCACGTTGCCAGATCGGGCCACCGTCACCCTGCAAGCCTGGGTACGCAAGTAGCGCCAACTGATCAACAAGCAATCCCAAAAATCTATTTACCCAAGGGACCCCACCATGAGCCCGCAAGCAATGCCCCATCGCCCCCCCCTTTGGAAAAAAATCGTCCTGCTTGGCGTTACCTGGGGCTTATTGGCCGCACCCATCGCGCAAGCTGCGGTATCGATAGCCCAGCAGCCGTTGACGCTGAGCAATAACGTCCCCGGCAATCTCGTGCTCACGCCCTCGGTGGAATGGCCTACGGTCATGAGCATGGCCAACGTCGGCGCTTTCGATACGGCCAAAACCTATTACGGCTACTTTGACCCCAACAAGTGCTACGGCTACACCATCGCAGGTACGTCGGTGCCAGCCTTCACGGGCGTTAACGGCGGCACCAACAACTACTTTGCGCCAGCCAGCGTCACGACCAATCGCACATGCTCCAAAGCATGGAGCGGCAATTACCTGAACTGGGCCGCCACCCAAACCATCGATGTCTTTCGTTCAACGCTGACCGGTGGCAACCGGGTCGTGGACACAACCAACCTCACCATTCTGGAAAAAGCGCGGCATACCGGACAAACCGGGACGGGCGCTCTCGACATCTCTGGTGCGACCACGGTAGCGAACAACACCCCGTCCAGCTTCAGCTACTTTTCGACAAAACTCAGTGGCCTGGGAAACCGGATGTACTTCATCTCGGCTGACAGATCTACCGTCAAAGATAAAGACGGCACAGACCGCAGCCTGCGCTATCTGCTCGATCATCCGGACGTTGCGAAAAGCAAAGGCGCGGTCGAATTCGATCCGTCCAAGGACGTGGTGTCTGGCTCGGTCTATTCCGTCAACATCGACGTGCAGGTCTGCAAAAGCGGCATGCTCGAAGATAACTGCGTCACTTACGGCAGCAATGCCAAGCCCCAGGGGCTGATCCAGAAATACGCTTCCGTTTTCACATATAGCGTGTTTGGCTATCTCAATATCTCCAAAGAGCTTCAGGACGGTGCGGCGCTGCGCGCACAGCAAGGCTTCGTCGGCCCAAATACCTATGAGCCCGGAACCACGCCTGCCACCAACGCCCAGGCCGAATGGAGCGCCACGGACGGCACCTTCATCCGCAACCCGCAACCCACTGCCGCATCCGACACCACCAGCGCATATTCTGCAGACCCGACCATCCAAGACAGCGGAGTCATCAATTACATCAACAAATTCGGTCAGATGACCACGGCCAATGACAAGAGCTACGACCCGGTGAGCGAGATGTATTACGCCGCGCTGCGCTACCTGAAACATCAAGGCCCGGTCGAGTCGTACAACAGCATCAGCAACTATCCGGACGGCACGGCCTACAAGATGGCCGACGGTTTCCCCGTCGTCGGCACCTGGACCGACCCCTGGAAATACTCCTGCCAGCGCAGCTTCATTCTCGGCATCGGTGACGTGAACACCTGGGACGACAAGAATCTTCCGGGCAATCTGAATACCGAGATGGAGCCCGCCGTACCAGCTGAGGTGGCATCCGACACCAGCGTTAACGTCAAGACTGCGACGGAAAAGATTGCCCAACTCGAAGGCATCACCATCGACGGCATGACTGCAACTGCCGGCACCTCGTTCAGCGGCCGTCACAACTCCGCGTATATCGCCGGGCTTGCCTACGACGCCCATACCGTGGACCTGCGGTCAGACCTGAGCGGCAAGCAGACCGTCTCGACCTACTGGGTCGATGTGATGGAAAACCAGGTTCTGCAAGGCAAGGCCAAGAATCAGTACTGGCTTGCGGCCAAATACGGAGGGTTCACCGTCCCCGCCAACTACGACCCCTATGCCAACACAACGGCGCTTCCAGACGCTTCGTGGTGGACCAATGGTCAGACGCTAAGCACAAATGACAAACGCCCGGACAATTTCTTCACGGGCGGCGATGCCAAAACCATGAAGGACTCTCTCGAGGCGGCCTTCTCGGCGATTGCCAGCGAGAACGTCGGCAGCACGGCTTCGCTTTCCACCAACTCCACCCAGCTCAACAGCGGCAGTCGCGTCTACCAGGCGAGCTACAAAGAGGGTGTGTGGAGTGGTTCGCTCAAGGCCTTCAACATCGATGCAACCACCGGCGCCGCGACCACTGAAGCTTGGGACGCGGCTCTCCAACTGCCCGCAGCGGGCGCCCGTACCGTCTACACGGCGGTCGGCGGCAGTTATGTGGAATTCAACAGCACCAATGTCAACGGCAAGTACGGCTGGACTACCGACCTGGTGAATTACATCCGTGGCGACGCCTCGAACGAAATTCGCAACGGCGGCACCTATCGCAATCGCACCACAGCGCTGGGCGACATCATCAACTCGCAGCCGATCTATGTGGGCAAGCCCGATGCGGGCCCTTATGCCAACGCAACCTTCACCGGCTCCGCCAGTTTCAAAACCTTCGCCGCAACCCAGGCAACGCGCACGCCCACTATTTATGTCTCGGCCAACGACGGCATGCTGCATGGCTTCAATGCCAACACCGGTGTGGAAACCTTCGCCTTCATGCCCGGCGCGGTGCTCGCGGCCACCACCAACCCAAGCGTGCTGGCTCAAAAGAGTTATGGCTCCGGGCTGAATCCCCATCAATATTTCAACGACGGTGAGATCACCGTGGCAGATGTCTATACCGGCTCGCCCGCAGCTTGGCGCACGGTACTGGTCGGTACAACAGGCCGCGGCACGACGCGCTCGATCTATGCCTTGGACATCACCGACCCCGCAAATGTGAAATTTCTCGGCGAAGTATCCGCCGGGTATCTCGGCCAGATCATCGGCAAGCCCATCATCGCCCAGACGGCAAACGGTCAATGGTCGGTTCTGGTGGGCAACGGCATGAATAGCGACTCCGGCACTGCCGAACTGTTACAGATCAGCCTGAACGACGGCACCGTCTCCCGTCACGCAACGAACACCGCAACAGACAACGGGCTCTCCACGCCTGCAGTCTGGATCGACAACCTTGCCAATGGCATCAGCACAAAAGCCTATGCCGGCGATCTGCAAGGCAATGTCTGGTCATTCGATCTCGCCAGCGCAACCAGTGGCGGCACCCTGCTGTACACCGCAAAAGACGGCAGCAACAAGGCCCAACCTATTACCTCGCCCATGTTTGCCGCCAAAGACCCAGACACCGGAAATCTCTGGCTGTTTTTTGGCACCGGGCGCTATCTGGGCCTGGACGACCTCACGAATAAGGATGTGCAGAGCTGGTATGGGCTGAATGTGTCGCAGGCCAGTTTTCCGATTGTCAAAAACGATCTGATCAAGCGCAGCATCACCGCAGAAATCGCTGGCACAGCGGCCGATCCGACCGCCACTCCGCCAGTCGCCGCAACTTTGCCCGCACGCACTGTCAGCGTGGGAACCGCTGGCGACATGGCTACCAAAAAAGGCTGGTATATGAACCTCTTGCCCCCCTCTAACACCCCCCAAGGTGAGCGCATGATCGTTGCGAACCAGGCGTATCAGAACCTGCTCGTTGGCAGCACGCTCATTCCAGACAACGCCGATGTGTGCGCCCCATCAGGCCGCGGCTGGATCATGGCCGTCAATCCGTTCACGGGTACGAACCCGACCGACATCTTTTTCGACCGCAACGGAGATCGCCGTTTCAACGACTCAGACAAAGTCACCATGAGCGACCAGACCCTCATCCCGATTGCTGGCATTGGGCTCACGGGGCTCACCGGCTTGAGCAATTTCATCAGTACGACGCTACTGGCCAACCAAAACGGCACCATCTTCAATACCCAGGTCAATCCGCAGGTTTCCAACCCCGGGCGGGTTTCCTGGGCCGAACTCATCAACCCCTGAGCGGAGGCTTATTCATGCGGCATTTCAACCGAGCAATTTTTGCCCCCGGCCGTTCGCGCCAGCTGGCTCTACGGGGTTTCACGCTGATCGAACTGATGATCGTCGTGGCCATCGTGGCCATCATCGCGGCTGTCGGCTACCCCTCCTACATCAGCCATATCACCAAAACCAAACGAGTAGCCGCTGAAGCCTGCCTCAGTGAGTATGCCAACTATATGGAACGGTATTACTCGACCAACTTGCGATATGACAAAGATTCAGCAGGAACGGCGAACACGCTACCCACGCTTTCATGCGCTTCAGATCTGAAAGCAGATTACAAATTCAGCTTTGTCCCCACGCCCGGCCAATCCACTTATCAAGTGCGTGCCGTGCCGCAGGGATCTCAAGCTAGCCGTGATACCGAATGCAAAACTATTTCACTGAATCAGGCAGGCACAAAAACAGAAGGCGGCACGGGCACGGTAGCTTCCTGCTGGTAAGCAAAATTTTTTAATTTGTCGAAAAATTAAGAAAATATTTTGTTTTCAACCCGTGAACTAGCCATAATTGGGGCTACCTCAACCATTCAGAGGGCCTCATGGTGCGGAAGTCATTCCCAGCTCGAAGCGACAACTGCCGTGGCGTCAGCTATGCGGAGTTGTTAATCGTGGTGGCTCTCGCGGGGTTGATGACTGCACTCGCGGCACCTGCGTTTTCTCATCTGCTCGCTCAGCATCGCCTCACCGTCAGCAGCAATGCCTTGATGAGCGCATTCATGATGGCGCGACAGTCTGCCATCACTCAAAATCAGGTTGTGGCGCTCTGCGCGGGTAACCCAGAATCGGGATGCCATTCAGATTGGGGATGCGGTGAATGGCTCATTTACACGGATCGCAACCAGAACGGAGCCCGTGACGCCGACGACACTTTGATTCAGAGCGGATCTGCAGCGCAGGAGAGTGGCATTCAGATTCTGCCCAATCGCCCCATGCAAAAGCCCGTTCTTTTCCAGCCCATTGGGCATGCCGAACAACCCAGTGGCGCATTTGCAGCGGGAACACTGCGTCTATGCAGCGACAGGTCGAACACGGTTTTGGGTGTCGATCTGATCTTGTCCAAATCAGGCAATATCCGCGCCCAGCCACACGATTCCGGCGGAAATTGCGCGCGCCCTTGAAGCGTTGTGGAAGTTCGGCATGATCGAGTCTTCCGTCCTGCCCTGGGCTGCCGCCCTCGGAGTCGGTCTGCTGATCGGCATCGAGCGCGAGCGCAAGCAGCCGCCTGAATCGCCCGCGGGGCTGCGCAGTTTTGTGCTGGCAGCGCTGGCTGGTGCGACTGCGGGCGTGCTGGGGCCGGTTGCGTTGGGGGTGGTGCTGGCGGCTTTTGCCTTGCTGACTTTTGCGGGATATGCGCAAACGCGCCAGGCCGACCCAGGGCTGACGACGGAATTCGCCCTTTTGCTCACCGTGTTGATTGGCGCGCTCGCCCAGCGGTCGCCCGGCTGGGCTGCGGGGCTGGGCGTGGTGGTCGCGGGCATTTTGGCGGCCAAAACGACGCTGCATGGGTTCGTGCGCCATGTTTTGAGCACGCAGGAACTGGAATCCGGCCTGCTGCTGGCGGCGGCGGCGCTGGTCGTGCTGCCGCTGTTGCCCGATCGGCCCATCACATGGCTGGCGGGGTTGAACCTGCATACGCTGTGGCTGCTGGCCGTGTTGGTGATGGCGATTCAGTCGGTGGGGCATGTGGCGGTGCGGGCGTTTGGCAGTCAGCGTGGTCTGGCGCTTTCCGGGCTGGCGGGGGGGTTTGTCTCCAGCACGGCCACCATCGCCAGCATGGCGCAGCGCGCTCGACTGCACGTCGCCCT
This sequence comes from Thiomonas sp. TH-17, assembly GCF_057473305.1. Classification (NCBI taxonomy): domain Bacteria; kingdom Pseudomonadati; phylum Pseudomonadota; class Betaproteobacteria; order Burkholderiales; genus Thiomonas; species Thiomonas sp. TH-17. The sequence continues at coordinate 10,488 of NZ_JBYCKI010000030.1, read as the reverse complement.
GCAGGGCGATTGCCTGCGGGCGGCTTTGCTGTCGAATGTGGCCACCGTGGTGGAGTTGAGCGTGCTCGTCGCGCTGATCGAACCGGATTTGCTCCCCGGTCTGCTGCCCGCCGTGGGGCTGTACGGGGCGGGCGCGCTGCTGGCGGTGGGGACGACGTGGCGTCTGGCGCGGCGTGCGCCGGAGAGTTCGGCGTTGGCTGATGAAGCGGAAGCGGTGCGGCGCCCGTTCCAGCCGCTGCAGGCGTTGTTGTTTGCGGCCCTTCTTGCGGGCGTGCTGCTGGCCGCCGAGGCCGCGCGCAGTGTGCTGGGCAGCGATGCGGCGCTGGCCGCGACCGGGCTGGCTGGATTTGCCGACGCGCACGCAGCGGCCGCTTCTGCCGCGCAAATGACGGTCAACGGTGCTTTTTCGTCCTGGCAGGCCTTGCTCGCCATCGGCCTAGCCCTGGCGACCAACGCAGTGAGCAAGATCGTCGCCGGATTCGCCGGGGCGCAGTGGACTTTTGGCGTGGTCAATCTGGCGGCTCAATTCGGCCTGATCGGCTTGTTCTGGCTGGGGTTGTGGCTGGGGAATGCTCAGGCGTGAGGGGCGGCTAGTGCAGTGTTTTACGCTTGATGGAACAAATAAAACTGATGGATTTGGCGTCAGGGCAAGGCGCCAACCACAGCGATACCCGTAGGTATCGCGCGGATTGGGAACGCCGCCCTGGCGTCAAAGACGCGGTTTTATGTTCCAGATAGCGTGAAACACAGCACTAGAATCGATCGGTTTGGCGCGTGAGCCGCGCGCAAGCCGCCCCGCACCGCTTCGACATCGTGGACATTTCCGAGAAACCGTCCCTCCATCCCGCATGAATACTGACGCCCCCCATTCACCCGCCACCGACGACAGTCACCTCATCGCGGAGCGCCGCGCCAAACTCTCCGCGTTGCGCGAGACCGGCCCGGCGTTCCCCAACGACTTCAAGCCTGCGCATCAGGCCATGAGTCTGCAGGCGCAACATGGGGGCGACGAGCCCGACGCGCTCGAAGCGGCTGGCGTGCGGGTGCGGGTGGCGGGTCGCATGATGCTCAAGCGCGTGATGGGCAAGGCCAGTTTCGCCACTTTGCAGGACGGTACGGGGCGCATTCAGATCCACGTTTCCAACGACATCACTGGCGAGGAGGCCCATGCGGCCTTCAAGCACTACGACCTGGGCGACTGGATCGGTTGCGAAGGCGTGCTGTTTAAAACGCGCACGGGCGAACTGACCATTCGGGCCGAGCAGGTGCGATTGCTGGTCAAGTCGCTGCGCCCCTTGCCCGACAAGTTTCACGGCCTCGAAGACGTGGAAACGCGCTACCGCCAGCGTTATGTCGATCTCATCGTCACGCCGGAATCGCGCGAACGATTCGCGCTGCGCAGCAAGGCCATCGCGGCGCTGCGCAATGAAATGCTGGCAGCGGGCTTCATGGAGGTGGAAACGCCCATGCTCCACCCCATTCCCGGAGGCGCAGCAGCCAAGCCATTCACCACGCATCACAACGCGCTCGATCAGCAGATGTATCTGCGCATCGCGCCCGAGCTCTACCTCAAGCGCCTGCTGGTGGGCGGCTTCGAACGGGTGTTCGAGATCAACCGCAATTTCCGCAACGAAGGTCTGAGCCCGCGGCACAACCCCGAATTCACCATGATGGAGTTCTACGCCGCCTGGTGGACCTACCGCGACCAGATGGATTTCACCGAGGCGCTGATTCGCAACACCGCGCAGCTCACCTGCGGCACCGCCGTGCTCACCCACCAAGGGCGCACGCTGGACTTGGGCGCGCCGTTTGCCCGGCTGACCTTGACGCAGGCCATCCAGAAGCACGCCCCCGACTACACCGACGCGCAACTGGCCGATGACGGCTTTTTGCGCGGCGAGTTGCGCCGCCTCGATGCCGATCATGCGCCGCACAAACTCAAGGGCATGGGACTGGGCGCGCTGCAGCTTGCGCTGTTTGAAGAAGTCGCCGAGCATCTGCTGTGGGAGCCGACCTTCATCGTCGACTATCCCGTGGAAGTGTCTCCCCTGGCGCGCGCTTCAGATGCCGACGCACAAACGACCGAGCGCTTCGAGCTGTTCATCACCGGCCGCGAGATCGCCAACGGCTTCTCCGAGCTGAACGACCCCGAAGACCAGGCCGCCCGCTTTCAGTCACAGGTGCAGGCCAAGGAAGCCGGCGACGACGAAGCCATGTATTTCGACGCCGACTATGTGCGGGCGCTGGAATACGGCATGCCGCCGGCCGGCGGTTGCGGCATCGGCATCGACCGGCTGGTCATGCTGCTGACCGACGCGCCCAGCATCCGCGACGTCATTCTCTTCCCCGCCCTGCGCTTTGAAGGCTGAACCTCATGTCCACCCTCATCTGCGGTTCGCTCGCGTTTGACACCATCACCACTTTCGACGGCCGCTTTGCCGAGCACATCCTGCCCGACAAAGTGCATATTCTGAACATCAGCTTTCTGGTGCCCACGATGCGGCGCGAGTTTGGCGGCTGCGCGGGCAATATCGCCTACAGCCTGGCACTGCTGGGGGGCGAGCCGCTCATCCTCGGCGCCCTGGGTGCGGACGGCCAGAGCTATCTCGACCGCCTTGATGCGCTGCACATTCCGCGCACTTACGTCGGGCAACTGGCCGACAGTTTTACCGCGCAGGCGCACATCATCACCGACCGCGACAACAACCAGATCACCTCCTTCCACCCCGGCGCCATGGGCCGGGCGCACGAGCTGCCCGTGCCGCTGAACGCCGGGGTCGATCTGGCCATCGTCGCACCCGACGGCCGCTCGGCCATGATCGACCATGCGGCACAGCTTGCCGCAGCGGGCATTCCGTTCATCTTCGATCCGGGCCAGGGCATGCCCCTGTTCGACGGCGCCGATCTACGCGATTTCATCGCCAAAGCCAGTTGGGTGGCGGTGAACGACTACGAGGCCGAACTGCTGGTGGAGCGCACCGGCTGGAGCCTCGACTACATTGCATCCCAAGTGCGCGGGGTGATCGTCACCCGGGGCGAACACGGCTGCCGCATCTGGAGCGAGGGCGGCGACGCCACCGACATTCCCGGCGTACCCGCCAGTCAGGTGCTCGACCCGACCGGTTGTGGCGACGCCTTCCGCGCCGGTTTGTTGTTCGGGCTGTCCAAAGGCTGGGCCCTGGCCGACAGCACCCGCCTGGGCAATGTGCTGGGGGCGGAAAAAATCGCCGTGCATGGCCCGCAGAATCACCACATCACCCTGCAGGGCGCGCTTGCGCGTCTGCAAACCGTCTACGGCAGCACCCCGCAAGCGGTCTAACGGCCTGTTGGGGTGTTAACCCAGACTTAACCCACGCTCACAAGGCTTGCAAATTCATGCGCGCGGGATTGAAATGCACGTCGTGGAACGTATTTAGCGTGTGTTAGTCTGACTAGTAGCGTCCACTTCCAGGAACGGAGTTTTGCCATGAATGAACAACGCGATTACACCATCTACGCCCAACCCGGCGGCGCCGCGACTGTGCGCAACAAGGTGCTGCGGCAGACGTATTCGCTGCTGGCCCTTTCGCTCATTCCCACCGTGATCGGCGCGTGGGTCGGCATGGCGACTGGGCTGAATCTGGCCATGGCGCAAAGCCCGGGCATGACCATGATCGTCTTTCTGGTCGGCGCCTTCGGCCTGATGTTCGCCATCGAGCGCACCAAAAATTCCAGCGCCGGGGTGGGTTTGCTGCTGCTGTTCACCTTCTTCATGGGCGTCATGCTGTCGCAGATGCTCGGCTTCGTGCTGGGCATGAGCAACGGGCCACAGCTCATCATGCTGGCCTTCGGCGGCACGGCGGTGATTTTCGGCGCCATGGCCACGCTGGCGAATGTGGTCAAGCGAGATTTGTCCGGCCTGTCCAAAATGCTGTTCGTCGGCGTCATCCTGCTCATTCTCGCGGGTATCGCCAATATCTGGCTGCAACTGCCTGCGCTGATGCTGACCTTCTCGGTCGTGGCCATCGTGATTTTCTCGGCCTTCATGCTGATCGATGTGCAGCGCGTCATCAAGGGTGGTGAAACCAACTACATCACCGCCACGCTGGCCATCTATCTCGACATCTACAACGTGTTCGTCAACCTGCTGTCCATCCTGAGCTTTTTCAGCGGAGGCGGGCGCCGGTAAGCGCGAAGCAGTCCCATGAAAAACGCCCGCAGTTGCGGGCGTTTTTCATGGGCTATGAGGGGCTCAATCGCGCTCGAACACCGCCATCGATTCCACATGAGCCGTGTGAGGAAACATATTCATCACCCCTGCGGCACGCAAGGTGTAACCCGCCTGATGCACCAGCAAGCCGGCATCGCGCGCCAGGGTTGCCGGATTGCAGGACACATAGACGATACGCCGCGGCGGGGTGAATGGCGCGGCCGGGGGTACGACCGGGGGCCTGACCGGCTTGGGCGCCGCGCTCGCCTCCCCTGCGGCCAGCGTCTCCTCCTCGTCCGGCGTTCCCAGAGGTCCGTTAACCGCCTCGGCCAGCGCCTTGCACAGCGCCAGCGCGCCATCGCGCGGCGGGTCTACCAGCCACAGGTCGGCCTCGCCGTAGGCTCTCAGATCGTCCGCGTTCATCTCGAACAGATTGCGGGCGGTGAACACGACCTTGTCCTGCAGATCGTTGTGCAAAGCGTTGTCCAGCGCCCGCGCCACCAGTGTGGCGCTGCCCTCCACACCCAGCACCTGCCGCGCCTGCGTGGCGATGGGGAGGGTGAAATTGCCCAGACCGCAAAACCAGTCGATCACCCGGTCGGTACGCCGGGCGTCCAGCAGGCGCAAGGCCCGCGCCACCATCACGCGGTTGATCTGCGGATTCACCTGAGTGAAATCGGTCGGGCGAAACGGCATGACGATGCCGAACTCGGGCAAGGCATAGCTCAGTGGTTCGGCGTCGGGGTCTAGCGGCGCCACCGAATCGGGTCCTTTGGGCTGAAGCCACCACTGCACGCCGTGCTGTTGTTCAAAGTCGCGCAGGCGCTGCCGATCGGCGTCGGTCAAGGGTTCGAGATGGCGCAACACCAGAACGGTCACCCGATCGCCCATCGCCAGTTCGATCTGCGGCGCGCGTTCAGGTCGGGACAGACCGGCGATCAGCTCGCGCAAGGGCAGCAACAGATCGGAGACTGCCCTCGGCAAAACCGCGCAACTGCGCATATCCGCAACATAGCTGGAGCCTTTTTCGTGAAAGCCGACCAGCACACCGCCCTTTTTCACCACCAGGCGAACAGTCAGCCGCGCGCGGGTGCGATAGCCCCAGTTGGGCCCGGCGATGGGCCGCAGAAGGCGTTGTGGCTTCAGGCGGCTCAAATGCCAGAAATCATCTTCGAGTGTGCGCTGCTTGAACGCCAGTTGTGCCGCGGGATCGACGTGCTGCATGCTGCACCCGCCGCAAACGCCGAAATGGGGGCATCGCGGCACCACTCGGCTGCTCGCCGTGACGGCCCAGGCCACGGCCTCGCCAGACTCCCAATTACGCTTGCTGCGGTGGATGCGCGCCTGCACCCGTTCTCCGGGCAAGGCATTGGCGACGAACACCACTTTGCCGTTTTCGCTGCGCCCGACACCGCGGGCTTCAAGATCCAGGCTGTCGATCTGCAGCCATTCCAATCGTTGTTCCATCCGGCTATTGGAACAGATGGGCGCGGCGCGAAACCCCGCTTCAGGTGTTTGCGGGCGCGGACGACTCCGGCCAGGCTGCGAGATATTCCTGCCAGTGCGATTCCTGCGCCGCGAGGGTGCCCAGGGTGTGTCGCACCAGGTCGATTTCGTCGGCGTATTCGCTCGCGGACAAGGCCCCGCGCATGAGTTGGTAGCGGCAATACAGCAGATAGGTGTTCATGACATCGGTCTCGCAATAGCGGCGGATGTCGTCGGTCTGCCCTGCAAGCCAGGCCTCGTAAACCTTGCTGCCGTCCATGCCCAGCTTGCCGGGAAAGCCGCACAGCTTGGCCAGCACGTCCATCGGTGCGTTGGCGCGCGGCTGGTAGAGCGCCAGCAGGTCCATCAGGTCGAGATGGCGGGTGTGATAGCGGGAGATGTAGTTATTCCACTTCATCTCGCGGTCATCTTCACCCATATCCCAGTATTTCGGCGCCGTCACCCCGTGCACCAGGCCGCGGTAGTGCAGCACGGGCAGGTCAAAACCGCCTCCGTTCCAGGAAACGAGCTGAGGCGCGTGCTTCTCGATGACGCGGAAAAAGCTCTGCACCACCTGCCCTTCCTGCCCACCTTGATCGACGAAGGAGTGGATCTTCAGCCCTTCGTGATGACGAAACGTGCACGAGATGACCAGCACGCGCTGACAATGGACCGGGAGAAAATCGCTCCCGGTCTTTTCCAGACGGCGGGCCTGCGCCTGAAGCACGGCGGCCCCGTCGTCGAGTTCGGTATCGGCCAGACCCGCGGCGCGCAACGCGGCGGGGTCGGGGATGGTTTCAATATCAAAGGTGACGATGGGCGTGCGAATCATGGCGGGGAGCAAACATCAACAAGGCAGAACCTGCCAACCTTAAAGCAGCGAACCTCGGTCGACCCCGTTGCGCGCCAGTCGTCCCTTGAGCTTGAGCAAGGACTCTTGCTGGATCTGGCGCACACGCTCACGCGTGAGGCCGAGGCGTTGCGCCAGCGACTCCAGCGTTTCCAGCTCACGTCCGTGCAGCCCGAAACGGGCTTCGATCACTTCGCGCTCACGCTCGGCCAACGCCCCCACCCAGGAATCGACCAGGGCCTCGACTTCGCGGGTCTGCGCCTGCTCTTCCATGCTGAGCGCGTTCTGGTCGGCGAACTGATCGGCGCAACTCTCGCCGCTCTGGGTTTCGCGCAGGGCATCGAGCGAAGTCGGCTGCTCGGCCAGGGCGAGCAAGTCCGTCACCTCTTCCGTACTGCGCCCCAGGAGCGCGGCCACGTCTTCGTCCGAGGTCTGGCCGCGATAGTCGGCCGCCTGCTCCAGATGCTTGCGCGCCCGCAGCACCTGGTTGAGTTCGCGAATGACGTGCACCGGCAGGCGGATGGTGCGCACCTGCTGCATCAGCGCGCGTTCGATGCTTTGGCGGATCCACCAGCTTGCATAGGTGGAAAAACGAAACCCGCGTTCGGGTTCAAATTTTTCGATGGCGTGAATCAGGCCGAGGTTGCCCTCTTCGATCAAATCGCCCAGTGCCGCGCCGCGCCCGACATAGGCCTTGGCGATGCTCACAACAAGTCGCAGGTTGTGCTCCACCATAGCCTGACGCGCCTCGAAATCGCCCGCCTTGGCACGGGTCGCCGTCTCAAATTCCTGCTCGGGCGTGAAAAGGGGTTTGGCGCGGATGTGGTTGAGATAGGCCTGCAGGGCACTGACGCCCGATTCATCGTCGATGGCCCCGATGGACGCCGGGGGACAGGGCAAGCCTGTCGGCGCGGGAGCAGGCTGCGCATCCGCCGCGGCAGGGCTCTTCTGCGCGATCGTTTCCCAGGCTTCTGCGCCGTTCTGTGGGGCAGAGCTAACAGGAGTATTGCTCGCCACTGGGGCAGACGCCCCTTGTTCAGAGGTCGGGTCGGAGACCGGTTTGGGGCGGCGCGGCATGCGAGCGGTCAGGGCTGTTTGGGCAAGAGCCCGATGGGATCGATGGACTTGCCGCGCAGTCTGATCTCGAAGTGAAGTTCAACTCGTGGGGCGTCGGTCGAACCCATCTCGGCGATCTTCTGTCCGCGCTTCACGGTTTCGTTTTCCTTCACCAGCATGACGTTGTTGTGGGCGTACACGCTGATGTAGTCGTCGTTGTGTTTGACGATGATGAGTTTGCCGAAGCCGCGCAATTCCGAGCCCGCATACACCACCCGGCCCGCCGCCGCGGCATACACCGGGTCGCCCAGATTGCCTGCGATATCGATGCCTTTGCTCGTCGTGCCATTGAAGCCCTGAATGATCTTGCCGCTGGCCGGCCATGACCAGATGATGCCGTCGTGCGTGGCTGTGGACAGATTGCTGGCCATGACCGCAGGCCCCGTGGGCGGCGGGCTGGCGGGGGTGACAGGTGCTGGCGGCGCTGCAGCGGCTACCGTGGGCTTCACGGGGGTTGGAGCGGGCGGCGGCGCCGTGACCGGGGCCACAGGCGCCAGCGGCGTGACGGCAAAGCTCTGTGCAGTGCTCCCGGCTGGCAGCGACGGCGCAGAGGCGGCGGGCGCCGTTGCCCCGGCAACTTGCGTCGTACCTTGCGGCGGAGCAACGCGCAGCACCTGACCGACCTCGATCACGTTCGGGTCGCCCAGGTTGTTCCATTGCGCCAGAGTCTGCCAGGTCGTCCCGTATTGCAGGGCGATGCGCCGCAAGGTGTCACCGGGCTGCACGGTGTAATACCCCGGCTGTCCGGCCAGGGATGACGTCGCAGCCGTGGCGATGCCCGCAGGCACCGCAGCCACCGTGGCGGGCGGCGCGTAGACCGGGGGCACTTTCTGGAAGGTCTTGGACTCGACCGGCACGGGAGCCAGCGCCACCGAGGTACAGGCGCCCAGCATGGCAGCCACAGAAAGAGTAAGAGCGAGCAGGGCAATCCGCATGGTGGGCAATGTCAAGAGCTACGTCGATTCAGGTCAAACCCGATTTTAAGGGGACGAATTTGGCGCCTTCGAGTGGCTGCACGTCGAATGTGGTGGCAGAGCGCTTGCGGTACAGCAAGAGTTGCTGCGGATCGCCGATGGGCGCAATGAGCGCCCCGCCCACCACCAACTGATCGAGCCAGACCTGCGGCAAAGTCAGCGCCGCAGCCCCCGACAAAATCGCGTCAAACGGGGCGCCTTGCGGACACCCCAGCATACCGTCGCCCAGAATCAAGCGCAGGTTCGGCACCCGCAGGGCGCGCAGATTGTTGCGTGCCAGATCGTGCAGCGCGCGTATGCGCTCGACGCTGTAGACGTCTGCTGCCACCCTGGCCGTCACGGCAGCGGCGTAGCCACAGCCTGTGCCAATGTCGAGCACCTTGCCCAGATTGGCGCGCGGCGCCAGGGTCTTGAGCGCCGCATCCAGACCGCGTGCCACGACCGAAGGTTTGGAGATGGTTTGTTCAAAACCGATGGGCAGTGCGTTGTCGAGATAGGCTTGGGCGGCCAGCCCAGGATCGACGAAATGATGGCGCGGCACATCCTGCAAGGCCTGCAGCACCCGCTCGTCAAAGTGGCCTGACTGCCGCAATTTGTCGACCATGCCGCGACGCACCGCGTCCGAGTCAAGCCCGGCCTGACGCGGCAGGCAGCGCGACGGGCCTTGCGACGCTCCGCGCGTTTGCGGTTCGCGGGGTACGGGCAACGCAACGGGGCACGCGCCCCCCAACTGCCCTCTCGGCGGGGGGGGCGTTGTGGGCGTCTTGTTGATCGCGGCATCAACCGCCTGGCGCGCAGGCCAGTGCACAAAGCGCTGCGGCGACTTGCTGCCCGCACTCACGCATCGCCTCGCTTTTCAAAGCGGGCAGCACAGGTCTGAATCTGAGCATGGTGCGTCAAATCCAGTTGCAGCGGTGTGAGAGAGGCGCATCCCTGAGCGATGGCATCGAAGTCGGTGCCCGCCTGCTGGTCCAGCGCCGCACCGGCGCCGCCGATCCAGTAAATCGTGTCGCCATAAGGATTCTTCTGCACCACCACGGGCTGACTCGGATGCCGCTTGCCCAGGCGGGTCACGCGTACGCCGCCGAGCTCATTCAGAGGGCGATTAGGAACGTTCAGGTTGAGCAACTGCGCTTGTTGCGGCAGGTCTTCCACCAGCTTGGACACCACCTCAACCGCCACAGCGACGGCTGTATCCAGATGCCCCCAGCCCTTCTCGACCAGCGAGATGGCCAAGGCGGGAATGCCAAACAAATAGCCCTCGGTCGCGGCGGCCACTGTGCCCGAATAAATCGTGTCGTCGCCGAGATTGGCCCCGTTGTTCACCCCGCTCACCACCAGATCCGGTCGGAAATCGAGCAAGCCTGTGAGCGCAATGTGCACGCAGTCTGACGGAGTGCCGTTCACATACCGAAAACCATTGCTGGCGGTATAGACCGACAAAGGCCGATTCAGCGTGAGCGCGTTCGACGCAGCACTCGCGTTTTGTTCGGGGGCAATGACCGTTACATCCCAGTGCGCCCGCAACCCATCAAAGAGCGCGGCTAAGCCGGGGGCCAGATACCCATCATCGTTGGCTAGAAGAATTCGCATGGCCGCATCTTATCGGGTCATTGCGACCAGAATATGCCGACCTGAAAACGACAGGGTTTCGACTCAAGTCGTCATTGCTGGTTGGTGCCCGGAGCGGGGATCGAACCCGCACGCCCCTTTTCAGGAAAGCGGCGGATTTTAAGTCCGCTGCGTCTACCAATTTCGCCATCCGGGCAAGTAGCAGCACGCGCATAAAACGAGAAGGTGGTGCAAGGGGTGAATTCTACCGAGTCCGCCCTGGGTCATGAGCCTGTCTGGCGGTCAGGGCAGATTTGCAGACG
>NZ_JBYCKI010000029.1:0-3463 GCF_057473305.1 Thiomonas sp. TH-17 | reverse complement strand
CAGTGCCCCAAGCTCAGCTCCCCAGACCTGCGCGACTGACACCGCCCAGACCCCCATAGCCCGTCTCGCGGATGACACGCGGCGTGATCTCGCGGGGTTCTATGGTGACCGGTTGGTAAATCACGCGCTTGCTGTCGGGGTCGTAGCGCATTTCCACCGTGCCGGAAAGCGGGAAGTCTTTGCGGAAGGGATGGCCGATGAAACCGTAATCGGTGAGGATGCGGCGCAAATCCGGGTGGCCCTCAAAAATGATGCCGTAGAGATCGAAGGCCTCGCGCTCGAACCAGTTGGCCGAGTTCCAGAGATCATTGATCGAGGCCACCAGCGGCAGATCATCGTCGGCACAGCGCACCCGCACGCGCAATCGCCAGTTGTGCTGCAGCGATAACAAGTGCACGACCACCATGAAGCGGCCGGCCTCGTCGCGCACGGCATTGCCATATTGCGCGTAATCGACGCCGCAAAGATCGATGAGTTGCTCGAAATGCAGTTCGGCGTCATCGCGCAGAACCAGACAAACGTCGCGGTAATGTGCCGGAGCAACGTCCAGGGTGAGTTCGCCCACGCTGGCCTGCAAGGCCACAATGCGCTCGCCCAATGCGGCGCGCAGCGCGGTGTCGAGTTGTTCGAGCTTGCTGGTCATGGCATCGATTTGCGAAGTGGATGAGGGCGCGATTTTGAAAGCAGTTCAGCGCGCGATCGTTTCGGTTCTGCGGATCTTGTTCTGCAGCTGGATCAGCCCGTAAAGCAGCGCTTCGGCCGTCGGCGGGCAGCCCGGCACATACACATCCACCGGCACGATGCGGTCACACCCACGCACCACCGAGTAGGAGTAGTGGTAATAGCCGCCGCCGTTGGCGCAAGAGCCCATGGAGAGCACCCAGCGCGGTTCGGCCATCTGGTCGTAGACCTTGCGCAGCGCGGGCGCCATTTTGTTGCACAGCGTGCCGGCCACAATCATCAAGTCGGACTGACGCGGGCTGGGTCGAAACACGATGCCAAACCGGTCCAGGTCATAGCGGGCAGCGCCCGCATGCATCATTTCCACCGCGCAGCAGGCCAGACCGAAAGTCATGGGCCAGAGCGAGCCGGTGCGCGTCCAGTTGATCAGTTTGTCGGCGGACGTGGTGATGAAACCTTCTTGCAAGACGCCTTCGATGCTCATGATGCTTTCCTCCTCACTGATTCAGACCAGCACCGTAGCGCAGTAGTTCACGTGGTTCACGATGTGGGCCTCGTCAAAAACCTCGCCGGGCCGCCCCAAGAGTTTCTTGCCCCCTGAGGGGAGAACTGAGCGAAGCGAAGGTTTTCGGGGTGGGCTCATTCCCAATCAAGCGCTCCCTTTTTCCATTCGTAGATGAAGCCTATCGTGAGGATGGCGAGAAAAATCATCATCGCCCAGAAACCAATCTGGCCAATGTCTTTCAGAGCGACAGCCCAGGGAAACAGGAATGCGATTTCAAGGTCGAACAGGATGAACAGAATGGCGACGAGGTAGTAGCGCACGTCGAACTTCATCCGTGCGTCTTCAAACGCCTCGAAGCCGCACTCATACGGAGAGTTTTTCTCGGCGTCGGGGTGACGCGGAGCGATCAGGTAACCGAGCAGTTGGGGCACCACGCCCACACCAATGCCCACCAGGATGAACAACAACACCGGCAGATACTGCTCAAGGTTCATCGCACTCCATCTCCTGTTGTTATGTGGCTCGGGTTGAAACCCAGCCCTTCAATCTTTTGGTGCCGACGGCGAGACTCGAACTCGCACAGCTTTCGCCACTACCCCCTCAAGATAGCGTGTCTACCAATTCCACCACGTCGGCTCAAAACCGGATACCACCTGAACACCACCGCTTGACCTGCACGGCGAAAGTGGCCCAGCGCAACAAAACTCTTTAGGGACAGTCCACGGCGATCATGAGGATCATCGCCGTTGTGCGGCCTATCTTCAGCGCGGCAGCCGCGGTAACACTAGGCGCTTCACAAGGCGCGCTTACCTTACCCTTACCACCCCGCATCTTGTTTGTTGCCGGATTTGCAAAACAAAAGAATCTTACATGCTTCCAATGCAGCGAAGCAACACGCAACAGTCGGATATTGCTCTAACGCAATGCTCAACTACAGATCAGATTGACAAGTCGCAGAGCCTGTGTTTGCTGCAATGCACCATCGTTGATGGCCGATGGCGCATGACACGCGAATTTACTGGCTCGCGGACGCCGCAGAGGCGGCCGTCTTAGGCTGCGAGGTGGCTTGCGAAGCCTTGCTCACCGCGCTCGGCACCCCAGGAATTTCGCTAATCGGACCCGCCGGTTTCGTGGGTGCCACAACTGATGCCACGGGCGCGGGCGCAGCGAGTTTTTCCATCAGTCCGCCATCGCCGGAATTGGCGCGGTTGCCGAAATAGGCCATCATCAGCGTGGTGACGAAAAACAGCGTGGCGGCAACCGCCGTGCTCCGGCTCAAAAAATTCGCCGAACCGGTTGCCCCGAACAGGCTGCCCGACGCACCAGAGCCGAAAGAAGCGCCCATATCGGCCCCTTTGCCATGCTGCATCAACACCAGAACGATCATCACCAGCGCAGACAGGATCTGCACCACCAGAGTCAAGGTCAAAAGAATTTGCATTTGTGCACTCATCCGCGCCAGGCGCGATTTACAACTTCACTTCACAAAGCAGGACGAACCTGCGAATCAATCAGTCTTAGCGCGCTGCCGCGGTGATCGCCAGAAAATCAGCCGCCTTGAGCGACGCCCCACCGATGAGGCCGCCATCGATGTCGGCCTGCGAAAACAGCACCGCCGCATTGTCGGGCTTCACACTGCCGCCGTACAGAATCCGCACACCCGCAGCGGCCTCACTCACCGTGCGCAGATGCTCCCGCAGCACAGCGTGCACTTCTTGCGCCTGCTCCGGGGTCGCCGTGAGGCCAGTGCCGATCGCCCAGACGGGTTCGTAAGCGATGATGATGCGCGATGTCTGCTCTCGCAGAAGATGGGTGACCGCCAGCAACTGACGCAGCACCACGGCGCGGGTCAGCCCCGACTCACGCTCAGCCAGTGTTTCTCCCACGCAGACGATGGGCGTCATGCCCGCTTCGAGCGCACGCTCTGCCTTGGCCGCGACGAGCACATCGGATTCATGATGATCGGCGCGGCGCTCGGAGTGGCCGACGATGACATAGCGGCAGCCAAAATCCTGCAGCATGCTCACGGCTACTTCGCCGGTGTGTGCGCCGCTCTGATGTACCGAACAATCCTGCGCCCCCAGCGCAACCTGGCTGGTCTGCAGCAGTTGTTGCACTTGAGAGAGATAGGGATAGGGCACGCAGATCGCCACCTCACAACGCGCGGCTCCCACGCCGGCAAGAACCTCGGCCAGCAGCGCGGCATTGCTCGCCAGACTGCCATGCATTTTCCAGTTTCCTGCGACGAATTGCTGACGCATGCTTTGCTCCTGTCTG
>NZ_JBYCKI010000028.1:0-20590 GCF_057473305.1 Thiomonas sp. TH-17 | reverse complement strand
GCAGCATTCGCAAGACCTACGCTTTCGGCAACTATTACCAGACTCTCGCCTTCGTGAATGCGCTGGCGTGGGTGGTGCACCGCGAAGACCACCATCCAGATCTGCTGGTGCAATACAACCGCTGCAGTGTGGCGTTCAACACCCATTCGGCCGACGGCATCACCCGCAACGACTTCATCTGTGCCGCCAAAGCCGATGCGGTCTATGCGCAGGGCGCCGCGCGCTAAGCGGCTGGCATGGACGAGCTGGAGCGCCACAACCCCCAACGTCCCAAGGGCAAGCGCAGCGCGAAGCCCGCTTCCTCCACAGCTCCCGGTCTGACGGCACGCATCGTCGGCGCTTTCGGGCGGCAATATCTGGCGCAACTCGGCAACGGTGACGTGCTTGCCTGCGTGCCGCGCGGCAAGCGCGCCGAAGTGGTCTGCGGCGATGAGGTCGTGCTCGCCGCCGGCCACGCTCCGCTGGCCATCGAGCAAGTGCGGCCACGGCGAAATGCACTATGGCGCGAAGATCTCTGGCGCAGCAAGATGTTTGCCGCCAACCTCGACCGCGTGATGCTGGTCACCGCCACCTATCCCGGCATCCAGCACGGTCTGATCGGCCGTGCGCTCATCGCGGCCGACGCGGCCGACATTCCCGCGACCCTGCTGCTGAACAAATGCGATCTGCCACAGGCCGAAGCCGCGCGCGCCGAGATGACGCTGTACCGCGATTTGGGCTACGAAGTGATCGAACTGTCAGTACGCGCCTCGCCGCAAGCCGCGCTGGCCGCGCTGACTCCCTTGCTCAGCGGCCAGACCACGCTGCTGCTGGGCGCCTCCGGCGTGGGCAAGTCCAGCCTGACGAATCTGCTGGCGCCGCAGGCGCAGGCGCCCACGCGCGAAATCTCCCAAGCCCTTTCCGCAGGCAAGCACACCACCACGGCAACACGGCTCTACGCCCTCCCCGGTTTTGCTGCAGGCAGCAGCTTGATGGATTCACCGGGCTTCCAGTCCTTCGGCCTGCATCATCTCTCAGTGTCGCAGTTGCAGCACGGCTTTCCGGAAATCCGCGCGCGCAACGGGCAGTGCCGTTTTCAGAACTGCACCCACCGCGACGAGCCCGGCTGCGTGTTCACCACCGACCCGCAAGCCATCTCGGCGGCGCGGCTGGCGTTGTATCGCACGCTCTATGCCGAGCTCAGCACGGCGCCTGTGCGATGAAGCGCGTCGAGATCGCCCCGAACATGGTCATCGCCACGCTCTGGGCAGACGCGCTCAATGCCGCTGGCCTGCGCGCCGAAGTGTTCTCGCGTTACCTCACCAGCATCGCGGGCGAGATACCGCCAGATCAGTGCAATCCAGCGGTCTGGGTGCTCGACGACGGCGATCTGACGCGCGCCAGGCAGTTGCTGCAGGAATTGCGCACGCCCCTGCGCGGCGCGCCGTGGACCTGCCCGGATTGCGGCGAACGTCACGGCCCGCAATTCGCCCAGTGCTGGAAATGCGGCCACAGCCGCCCAGATTCGCCCTCGTTCTGATCAGGCCGCATCGCCAACCCGGCGCCTTTCAGGCGGCGCAGTCGAAACCCGAAGGAGTGCCGCTTCGAGCCAAGGGTGCGCCGCCAAAAGAAGCCCGAAAAGCCACGCCCCTATCGCCGCAGCACTGAGCATGCCTGCCTGACTGCCCGAAAAGATACCCAGCGCACCGCTCAGACTCCACGCCAGCAGGCTGAAGATCAGCCCGCCCCGCAGCAGCCAACGGCGCAGCCCGCACGGCAGCCAAGGCGCCAGCAGCAACCCCGCGGCGATCAAGGTGTCGACCAGTGCGATCAGCTTGGCGAAACCGCCCATGCCGAGCGCGTGTCCGAGACCGGCCCAGAACGCGATCCACTCCGCTTGCCAGCCTGGCGCGTAGATCTGAGCCTGTATCAAAGCGTCCGACAGGCGCAGCCCGAGGCCCGGCTGCCAGGCCATCCATGCGAGAGCAGCCCAAAGCAATCCGACGAGCCAGAAGGCCCAGCGCACCCGCAGCAGACCGGGCCTGCGCAGCATCGCGTCAGACCACGCCGAGCCCTGCCATGCCCGCAGCAACAGCAACAGCGCGAAACCCAGCGCATAGACCAGAGCCGCAGCGCCTGCAACGCCCCCACCAAGCGCACTCCACACCAGCAGTTCGTAAGCCAGCCCCAGCCAACCCATCGCCGGAAACCCCCACCCCGTCAGCAGCCCGACGGTGAGCAAGGCCTCGATGCCAAACAGCAGCGCCAGACCCTTGCTCACCCCCGCAGCAGATAAAACGCGCCAAACCGCACCGTCCCACACGGCAAGCCAGTGCGGCTGAGCCGCCACATCAGCGGCCTGACGCGCGAACTGCGCGGCGTACTGCGGGTGCAAGTGCAGCCCGAGGTTGATGGCGAAGCACACCCCGAACACGAGGCGCAGCCAACGCAGCGCCCGCATCGCAGCCTGATCGGCCACACCGGGCGGACCAGCCTTCTCCGCGTCGGCCTGAACAAGCGGCAGCCTGACGTGCGGAACGCCATGGCCGTGCGGCGGCGCAGAAGAATTTTGTTGTGTGAACGCCATGCCTGAACTCCCGAACGGCGCATCGCCAAACGATGCACCGCAGCAAGATTTTGCTCAGGCCGACTTAAATGCGACTTAGGACCGGCGTTACTGTCACGCGGCCTCGCCTAGGAGAACAGTGTCAGTCCAGACGACCCAGCAGCAGGAATTCCATCAGCGCCTTCTGGCCGTGCAGGCGATTTTCCGCCTCGTCCCACACCACACTCTGCGGCCCGTCGATGACTTCGGCCGCCACTTCTTCGCCGCGGTGCGCGGGCAGGCAGTGCATGAACAGCGCATCGGGCTGCGCGCGGGCCATCATCTCGGCATCCACCATGAAGCCCTTGAACGCCTGCTCGCGCGCCAGTTTTTCCGCCTCATAGCCCATGCTCGTCCACACGTCGGTGGTGATGAGATGCGCGCCCTCGCAGGCTTGCCGCGGATCGTCGAACTCGCGCAGGTGCGCGATCTGCGCCGCGCTCAGGGGGTAGCCCGGGCGGTTCTTCTCGACGCCATAGCCTTTCGGCCCGGCGAAGTGCAGGGTGAAACCGAGCACCTCCGCCGCCTGCAACCAGGTGTAGAACATATTGTTGGCATCGCCGATCCAGGCCACGGTCTTGCCCTGGATCGGGCCGCGATGCTCGATGTAGGTCATGACATCGGCGAGGATCTGGCAGGGATGGAACTCGTTGGTCAGGCCGTTGATCACCGGCACGCGCGAATGCGCGGCGAAACGCTCGACGATCTCCTGACCATAGGTGCGAATCATCACCAGATCGACCATGCGCGAAAACACCTGTGCCGCATCTTCGATGGGCTCGCCGCGGCCCAACTGGCTGTCGCGGGTATTGATGTAGATGGCCGCGCCGCCGAGCTGGTGCATGCCGGCCTCGAAGCTCAGCCGGGTGCGGGTGGAGTGCTTTTCGAAAATCATCGCCAGGGTGCGATCAACCAAGGGCTGGTGCGGCTCGTAGCGCTTGAACTTGGCCTTGATCAGCGCAGCGCGGGCGAAAACGTAGTCGTACTCCTCGCGGTTCAGGTCGGAAAATTGCAGATAGTGCCGCAGCGTCGTTTTCATCACAGCCTCCTTGGATGTCTCTGGGACGTCGTCTTATGGCGCGGGTGCGTCCCGCAAAAAATCAAGCACCGCGGGAACCAGCGCCTGTACCAGCGCGTCGGCTTGTTCCTGGGTGAAGATCAACGGCGGCAACAGGCGGACAACCCGCTCCTGCGTGACGTTGAGCAACACCCCGCGCTCCAGCATCTGTCCCACCAGCGCACCGGCCGGTCGGTCGAGCTCGATGCCGATCATCAGGCCCTGACCGCGCACCTCCACCACGCCGACGTGGCCAGCAAACGCATGACGCAGCGCATGCTGAATCTGCTCACCGCGCGCCTGCGCGTTGGCCAGAAGACCATCGTCTTCGATCACGGCGAGGGTTTCCAGCGCGGCACGGCAGGCCAGCGGATTGCCGCCAAACGTGGTGCCGTGCTGTCCGGGCCCGAAAGTCGTCGCGGCTGCACCACGCGCCAGAATGGCGCCGATGGGTACGCCCGATGCCAGCCCCTTGGCCATGGCGATCACGTCGGGGCTGACTCCGGCCCACTGATGGGCGAACCATTTCCCGGTCCGCCCCGTGCCGCATTGCACTTCGTCGATCATCAGCAGCCAGCCGTGACGATCACACAGCGTGCGCGCAGCGCGCAAGAAATCGGCATGCGCCGGTTGAATACCGCCCTCGCCCTGAATCGCCTCGACGAAAACCGCCACGACATTGCGGTGCGTCTCGGCCACTCTCTGCAAGGCCGAGGCGTCGTTCAGCGGCACGCGCACGAAACCTTCGACCAGCGGTTCGAAGCCTTTTTGCACCTTGGGATTGCCTGTGGCAGACAACGTGGCCAGCGAGCGCCCATGAAACGCCCGTTCGAACACCACGATTTCCGGGCGGTCGATCCCTTTGTTGTGACCGTGCAAGCGCGCCAGTTTGATCGCCGCTTCGTTGGCTTCCAGCCCCGAGTTGCAGAAAAACGCCGTGTCCATGCCGCCCAAGGCGCACAAACGGTCGGCCAACTGCTCCTGCAGGGGAATCTGATACAGATTGGACGTGTGGATCAGCTTGCCCACCTGATCGGTCAGTGCGGCGACCAGCCTCGGATGCGCATGGCCCAGCGTGTTGACCGCGATGCCCGACAGCGCGTCCAGATAGCGTTTGCCCTGCGTATCCCACACCCACGCCCCCTCGCCATGCGCCAGGGCGAGGGGTAGCCGCGCATAGGTGTTCATCACATGAGAAGACATGGTCATTTGTCCTTTGCAAAAAAAGCAAACCCGGCGGGCAAGGCATAAAAAAGCACTGCGCCTCCGGGGGCAAAGTGAAATTATAGAGAGCGGCGCATGACAGCTGAACTCAGGCAGGCCGGAGCATTTGTTGCAACTGCAACACAGAATCACCGTTCGGGTTTACCCGGTAATACTGCGTTGCAGCATAATTGCGGCACCGCAGCAAAACTGCCTCTTCAAGGATTCACAGCCATGAGCGCCTTTCCACACTCCCTAGAACTGGTCAAACCCAGAGAAATTTTCATTCGCGGCGTCACCACCGAGGGACGCACCTTCCGTCCGAGCGACTGGGCAGAACGCCTGGCCGGCCTGATGGCCCGCTTTCGTCCCGCCGGTCTGTGCCGCAAAGAAGCCCACCTCGGTTACTCGCCCTATTGCGTGCCCACCCTGGTGGACGGTGTGCGTTGTCTGGTGGTGAGCGAGTCGCTGCGTGACATCGAGCCCATGGCGTTTGATTTCCTGCTCAACTTCGCCCGCGACAACCAGCTCGACGTGGTTGAAGCCTGCCTGACGCAAGCCGCCGCAATTGACGCTGAAATGGACGCTGAGGTGAAAGACCTGCAAACGGCACGCGAAGCGCTTCAGCGCGTGTTTCAAACCGCTTGAAACTTCTCGCCCTGCGCTGAGTTGAAGACATAGGCGCACACAAAAAAGCCCGCATCTGCGGGCTTTTTTGTGGTCAATTTTTTGGTCAACCCAGCGGCCGACCAGAGCAGGCAAGGCAAATCAGGCCGCGGCGCCGGAAGTAGCCGGGGCGACAAGCGCCTTGATCGCCGCGTTCAGGCGGCTCTTGTGACGCGCTGCGGTGTTCTTGTGGAAAATCTTTTTGTCGGCGATCGAGTCCAGCACCGGGGCGTTGGCCTTGAACACTTCCATCGCCTTGGCGTGATCGCCAGCGGCGATGGCCTTGCGAACCGACTTCACAGCCGTGCGAAAACGCGAACGCAGCGCGGTGTTGGCGGCGTTGGCCTTGACGGATTGACGCGCGCGTTTGCGACCCGACGGGGTGCGAACGCTCTTCTTTTTGGCTGCGGCTTTGGTTGCCATAGTTGAAATCCTTCTGTATTGCCTGCTCGGGAAACCGGCCATTATAGACAAAAAATGGCGGGGCGCCAGTCTCTTTCGAGGCCGAGTCCTGCACATTCCTATAATGCTGCCCGGTGAATCTGCTCAAGGCCGCCTCCACCATCTCTTTGCTCACGCTAACCTCGCGCATCACCGGCCTGGTGCGGGAAATCATGGTGGCGACTTATTTCGGCGCCAGCGCCTGGACGGACGCGTTCAACGTCGCTTTCCGCCTGCCCAATCTGCTGCGCCGCATGTTTGCCGAGGGCGCGTTTTCACAGGCTTTCGTGCCCCTGTTGTCACAGACGCGGCAGACCAAGACGGAAGAACAGACGCAGGAGCTCATCGATCAGGTGTCCACCGCCTTGCTGTGGATACTCGCGGCCATCAGCCTTGTCGGCGTGCTGCTCGCGCCAGTGCTGGTGTGGCTCACAGCGTCCGGTCTGCATCCTGAAGCGTTTGACGCGGCCGTCTGGATGACTCGGCTGATGTTTCCCTACGCGGGGCTGATCTCGCTGGTGGCGCTGAGCGCGGGCATTCTCAATACCTGGAAGCACTTCGCGGTGCCCGCCGTCACCCCGGCGCTGCTCAACCTGGCCATCATCGGCGCCGCAGTGGCGTTGCACAAACTGGTGCATCCGCCCATCTTCGCCCTGGCCATCGGGGTGATGATCGGCGGGGTGGCGCAGTTGGCGGTGCAATGGCCGGCGCTGCGCAAGTATGCCGTGGTGCCGCGCTTTCGGCTGAGCTTTCTCAAGGCCTGGCGCTCTGAAGGCGTGCACCGCGTGGTCAAGCAGATGCTGCCCGCGAGCCTTTCCGTTTCGGTGGCGCAGGTGTCCATCGTCATCAACACGCAGATCGCGTCGCACCTGCATGCGGGCAGCGTCTCCTGGCTGGCGTATGCCGACCGGCTGATGGAATTCCCCACCGCCATTCTCGGCGTGGCGCTGGGCTCGGTGCTGTTGCCCAGCCTGTCGCGCGCCAGCGCCACGCAAGACGTGGCCAAGTACAGCAAGCTGCTCGACTGGGGGCTGCGCCTCACGCTGGTGCTGGCGCTGCCGAGCGCCATTGCGCTGCTGATCTTCGCCCAGCCGCTGGTATCGATGCTTTACAACTACGGCCGCTTCGACCATGCAGACGTGCTGGCCACCACCAGCGCGCTGCGGGCTTACGGCATCGGCCTGATTGCGCTGATCGGCATCAAGATTCTGGCCCCCGGCTTTTACGCACGGCAAGACTTGCGCACCCCGGTGAAGATCGCTCTGGTGGTACTGGTGTGCACGCAGTTGATGAACCTGCTTTTCGTGCCGTGGCTGGGGCATGCCGGGCTGGCGCTGGCCATCTCAATCGGGGCGCTGCTCAATGCCAGCCTGTTGTTTCGCGGCCTGCGCCGACGCGGCATGTTTCAGCCGCAACCGGGCTGGGCGCGGTATGCGCTCAAGGTGGCCCTGGCGCAACTGCCGCTGGGCGGGGTGATGTTGTGGGGCGCCGTCGCCCTGCCCTGGGACCGGGCGCACGGCGACCTGCTGCGGCTGGGCATGGGGCTGGGTCTGCTGGCCGCTTCCGCTGTGCTGTATTTCGCCACGCTGTGGCTGCTCGGTTTCCGTCTGCGGCAATTCATGCACAGTGAGTGATGTGTTGCGCCAGCGCAAGCCGATGCCCGCCCCGACCTTCCACAATGGGCGCATCATTTGCGGCAACACACCCACCCAGGAGAACGATATGAGCCTCGCCACTGACCTGCGCAACACCCTGCGCGACAAGCTTCAGCAGCGCCGAACCCAGATGGTGGCCGATCTGCGGGACGAGTCCATCAGCGACGAGGGCACGCTCGCGGTGCGCAGCCACCGCGGCGAAACCGACGATGAGGCCGTGGTCGAATCGATGGACGCGGTGGAAATCGCCTCGACCGCGCGCGACGCCACCGAGCTTGCCGCCATCGACAGTGCGCTACAGCGCCTGGATACGCCCGACTTCGGCGTCTGCATCGATTGCGGCGCCGACATCCAGCCGGCCCGGCTGCTGGCCGAGCCCACGGTGCTGCGTTGCACCGCCTGCCAGCAGCGTTTCGAGCATCAGCATCACACGCCCGGCGGCGCGCGGCTGTAGCATCCGGGGCATGTCTGCAGGCCCCGTCATCCCTCCCCGCACCCCGCTTGGCGCCCCCGGCCTTGAGCGGGTGCTTACCCGCTGGCTGATTCCGGCCTATTTCATCGGCGTGGGTCTGCCCTGGATCGTCGGGGCGTGGATCAAGACCGGCTATCAGCCGGGTCTGGTCAAAGGAGACCCGCAGCCCACCCGCGATCTGATCGACATTTTCTGCATCGGCATCAGCCTGTTCGACGCCACTCTGGTGTTCACCGTGGGCATCGGTTGCCTGGTGGTGTCGATCATGAAAGGCCCGGTGCGCTGGGCTGACGCCTCTCACGCCACACAACAGGTGCGCGAACCGGGCGAGCGCGAGAGGTTTTGAGATGTCGCACGCCATCGCCGCCGCCGACATCACCGGCCTGATTCTCGCCGGGGGCCGAGGCAGCCGCATGGGCGGGGTGGACAAAGGCCTGCAGCCCTGGCGCGGCCAGCCTCTGGCGCGGCAAGTGCTGCAGCGGCTCAGCCCCCAGGTGGGCGCGGTGTTGCTCAACGCCAACCGCCATGTCGAGGTCTATCGCGGCTGGGGCCTGCCGGTGTTGACCGATGCCGCGCCGGATGAATTTTCGGGGCCGCTGGCCGGCTTTCTTGCCGGGCTGCAAGCGTGCACCACGCCGTATCTGCTCACCGCCCCCTGCGATTCGCCGCTGTTGCCCACCGATCTGGCCGCACGGCTGGGCGCAGCGCTGCTGGAATCGTCCGCGCGCATCGCGCTGCCCCGCGCGGGAGGTCGGCTGCAGCCCGTGTTCTGCCTGATGGAGGCCAGTCTGCGCGACGATCTGGGCACCTTCCTTCAGTCCGGCGGCCGCAAGATCGAGCTTTGGACCCAGCAGCACCCCACGGCCATCGTCGACTTCGACGATACCCACGCCTTCGAAAACATCAACACCCCGGACGACCTGCAGCGGCTGGACGCCGACGTTTCACCATGACCCCTTCGTTCGATCTGCAGCACATCATCTCCTGCGTCAGCGGCTACGACCCCAACGCCCTGCGGGTGGACGCGGCGCTGGCGGTCATTCAGGCCAGCATGCGGCCGGTACAGGCCACCGAGCGCCTGGCCGTGCGCGCGGCACTCGGTCGGGTGCTGGCGCAGGACATCATTTCGCCCATCGACGTGCCCGCGCATGACAACTCGGCCATGGACGGCTACGCCCTGCGCGGCGCCGATCTCGCAACGCAAGGCGACACGGTGCTTTCGGTCGCCGGGCGCGGACTCGCCGGCCACGCCTTCAGTGGTGAAGCGCCGGCGGGCAGCGCCGTGCGCATCATGACCGGCGCGGTGATGCCCGCGGGCTGCGACACCGTGGTGCCGCAGGAGTTTTGCCGCATCGAAGGCGATCAGGTCGTTATCCCGCCCGGGCTGGTACGACCCGGCGACAACCGCCGCCTGCGCGGCGAAGACCTGGCGCGCGGCAAAGCGGCCCTGCCCGCAGGCAAGGTGCTGCGCCCGGCCGATCTGGGCCTCATCGCCTCGCTGGGCATGGCCGAAGTCTCGGTGCGACGCAAGCTGCGCGTGGCCTTTTTCTCCAGCGGCGACGAGCTGCGCTCGGTCGGCCAGCCGCTCGATCCCGGCTGCGTTTACGACAGCAATCGCTACACCCTTTGGGGCATGCTGGAGCGTCTGGGCTGCGAAGTCATCGACCTCGGCGTGGTGGCCGACAACCCGCAGGCGGTGGAAGCCGCGCTGCGCACCGCGACCGAATGCGCCGACGTCGTCATCACCTCGGGCGGGGTCAGCGTGGGTGAGGCCGACTACCTGCGCAGTACCCTCGCCACTCTGGGCGAGGTGGTGTTCTGGCGCATCGCCATGCGGCCGGGCCGGCCGCTGGCTTTCGGCCAGTTGCGCGCGGGCGAGAACAACGCCCAAAGCGCCTGGCTGTTCGGCTTGCCGGGCAATCCGGTGGCGGTGATGGTGACGTTCTACGCTTTCGTGCGCCCTGCCCTGCTGCACTGCATGGGCGCCAGCCCGCAGCCGCAGCCGATGCTGCGCGCCGTCAGCGCGCAAACCCTGCGCAAAAAACCCGGCCGCACCGAGTACCAGCGCGGTCTGCTGAGCGCCCTGCCCGATGGCCGCTGGCAGGTGAGCGCCATCGGCAATCAGGGATCGGGCGTGCTCAGCTCCATGTCACAGGCGCACGGCCTCATCGTGCTGCACCACGAGCAGAGCACCGCACAGGCTGGCGATCTGGTGGACGTGCTGCTGTTCGACGGGCTGGTTTGAGCGTCCCGTCCGGGCCGCTTAGAAGATCTTGTTGATCAGATCGTCGCCCAGCCCCATGCCCGCGCCCATTTCCATCGCGCGGCCAAAGCCGGAGTTGAGAAAACCGTCGAGCGCGCCCATGATGCCGCCGCCCTGCTGCTGCATGGGCATGGCCGAGTTCTGCGCCATCATGCCCTGCGGCATGTAGCCCGGCTGCATGGCGGCCGGCATCGCCTGCATCTGCTGCGCCTGGTTCTGCCACATGCCGTGGATGGCCTGCAGCACCTGCCCCATCTGTTGCTGCTCGGTCTGCACGCCCAGCGCCACTTCGCGCAAATCGAGCAGCCATTCGCGCGCATCCTGATTGCCGCCTTGGGCAGCCGTCTGCAGCTTGGCGGCCAGCGCCTGCAATTGCTGCCCGACCTGCTGCGCCTCGCCCTGCAATTGCTGATACTGCTGATCGATGGTCTGAATATCCATGCGGAAGCCTCCGGGCTGTTCAAAGACTTCTATTGCACAGCAGCGCCAGCGGTTTGCGGGTCAATGGATGTCACAGTGGCAACAATTCATTCAAGCGCGTCCATCAGTTTGTCCTGCTCATCATGCTTGGCCTGCCCGCGCCCGAGCAAGGCGTAGAGCAGGATGGCGCCGAAGGTCGCGGTGCCGATGCCGCCCAGGGCGAAATCGCCGAACTTCAAGGTGAAGTCGGCCGTGCCCAGCATCAGGGTGATGGCCACGATGATGAGGTTGCGGCTGTCGGAGAAATCCACCTTGTTGTCCACCCAGATGCGCGCGCCCGACACGGCGATCAGTCCGAAGATGACAATGGCCACGCCGCGCAGTACCGGCGGAGGAATGAGATGGATGAGCGCGCCGAATTTGGGGCTGAAGCCGAACACAATGGCAATCACCGCGGCGGTGGCGAAAATCAGCGTGGAGTAGATCTTGGTCGCGGCCATCACGCCGATGTTCTCGGCGTAGGTTGTCACCCCCGTGCCGCCAGCCGAGCCGGAAACAATCGTGGCGAGACCGTCGCCGAGAAAGGCGCGGCCCATGTAGCGATCGAGGTTGCGGCCAGTCATCGCGGTGACGGCCTTGATGTGGCCCAGGTTCTCCGCCACCAGAATGACCACGACGGGCACGATCAGCGTCATCGCCTTGGGCTGAAACTCCGGCGTGGCGAACGTCGGCATGCCGAACCAGGCGGCGTTGGCCAAGCCGGAGAAATCCATCGGCGTGCCCAGCCCCAGGCCGTTGGTCAACAGGGCGTAAATCACGCTGGCGATCAACAAACCCACCAGAATGAGCAGCCGCTGCACCATGCCCCGGGTGTAAACCGCCACCAGGCCGATGCTGACGAAGGAGATCAGCGCCATCCAGTCGTCGAAGTTGCTCGCGCCGTGACTCTTGATGGCGATGGGCGCCAGGTTCAGCCCGATCACCGCGACCACCGAACCCGTCACCACCGGCGGCATGAGCCGCTCGATCCATTTCACGCCCACGCCCATGACGATGAGGCCGATCGCCGCATACACCACGCCGCAGGCGATGATGCCGCCCAGCGCGACACCAATGTTGGGGTTCGCCCCGCTACCGGAATAGCCGCTGGCCGCGATGACCACGCCGATGAAGGAAAACGACGAGCCGAGATAGCTCGGCACCCGGCCGCCGACGACGAGAAAGAAAATCAGCGTGCCAATGCCGCTCATCAGAATGGCGATATTGGGGCTGAAACCCATCAGCAGCGGCGCGAACACCGTCGAGCCGAACATGGCCACCACATGCTGCAGCCCCATCACCAGGGTCTGCGGCCCGGGCAGGCGTTCATCCGGGGCGATCACCCCGCTGGTCTTGAGTTGCCAATTTGGAAAGTAGCCTTCGGCCATATTGCGCTCCGCGTGTTGTGTTGTCATGGCGCGGCAAGCCGTCCTGCCGCGTCTGTGGCGTGTTGCCACATGACAATGCTACGGGGAGTGACAGGCCGACTTGCGCGGCGAAGCCGCCCGAGCGGAGCGAATCGCTGAGCGGGCGCGAACTCAGTGGCGCGCGCCGCGCAACTCGATGGGCCGCAGCACGAGATAGACGATGGCGGCGAACACCACGCCCAACTCGAAGCCGATGTCCATGCCGTAAGGCGGATTGAACAGCCCGGCAACCGGCCCGACGAACAGCGACTGCGCCGCGCCCAGATACACCCCGAACAGCCCCGCCGCCATGGCGATCACCGCGGCCCAGCCCACAGGCAGCTTGCTCGGGGTGTTCCAGTCATCAAGGTCGTAGCGGCCGCGGCGGAACACTGCATGCTCCAGAATGAGGATGATGGCCCAAGGCCCCAGCCAGTAGGCCACGATCAGCAGGAAATTTTCCAGCGTGGCGTTGAAGTGCGCGGCCGACGGAATGGCGATGAGCACATAGACCACGGCGCCGATCAGCGTCCAGACCGCACGGTTGATTTTCTGGAAACCGCGACCGAGCACCTGCATCGATAGACCAGCCGAGTAGTCGTTGGGAATGTTGTTGGCGATGACCGAAAGCGCCAGTAGAAACAGCAGCAGCTTGCCCGCACCGCCCATCGGCTGCAGCGCCGCCGACAACAGCGCGCCGCCACCGCTCTGCGCCGCCTTGCCGAAGGCCGTCACCGTGGTCAGCCCCAGACCGAGCGACTCCAGCAGCATGCAGGGAATGATCACGCCGAAGAAGGTCAGCCAGAACACCCGCTTTGCTGAGGTGTCTTCCGGCTGATTGACGTTGTAGTCGGCCGCATACGAACTCCAGCCGGTGGCGAAGCCGAAGATCGCGCCCCCGAACGACACCAGCGAGGCGACGTGCGCCATGGTCCACACCGGCGTGGGCAGCGCCTGCATCTGCCCACCCGCAGTGAACAGCACGATGAGGAAGATCGCAGCCATCGGCATCCAGGCATAGCGCTCATAGCGGTGCACATAGCGATAGCCATAGAGGCTCACCGCCGTGGTCAGCACCGCGATGAGCAGAATGCCGACCCAGGTGGGCACCGCGCCACCGCTGATGGCCGTGACGATCTGCGCGCCGACGATCACGTTCACCGCCGACCAGCCGATGCACGCCGCCACATTGAACAGCGCCATGATCTTCGCGCCATGCCAGCCGAAGGAATAGCGCGAGATCGTCATTTGCCGCAGACCGAGCCGGGGGCCGAGGGTGGCGAAGAACGCCACCGGCAGCACGCCCAACACATTGAAGAGCACGATCACGCCCAGGCTGTCCCAGAACCCGAGCCCGAACACGGGCACCGCCAGCGCACCCAACGCCACGGTGGAAATCACCAGATTGGCCGACAGCCACATGGTGAAGTTATCGAACACGCGCACATGCGCGCGCTCATGCGGCATCACGCGCTCGATGCCGCGCTGCTCGATGCCGCCTTGCCCGGCTCCGGGTGTCAGGCTCAAGGTTTCAGTGGAAGTTTGCATGGGAAGCAGGAAGTATGAACGGGAGAAATGCACTCTGAATGCACGCTATTTGTGCGAGCTTGGTAAGCCTTGCAATATGCCTTGCAATGCGCCTCGCAAGCATGCAAAAAACAGGCCCAGCGACTCCTGGCGCTAACCCGCCCGGTCGGTCAATGCCCTTGCATGCCGCGCGGTACGGTTTGGCCCCGCAGCTTGCGTCCCAGCAGCAGCGCCCGAGCCAGCGGCTGCTTGAGTTGATCGACCAGCGCCGAGCGCCCTGGCGACAGCGGCGTGGCAGAGAAGCGTTCGCGCAGAAAGGCGTTGAGCAGATGCGTGCGGGCACGGCGCGCCGACGCCGTGGTGAAGTAGGTCATGGCCAGACTCACCGACACCCGGTTGCCGGGCTGCGCCCAGTCTCCCTCCTCCGTGGCGACGTAGTGGCCCGCGGTACTCGGGATGTACACACCCTCGCCCGGGCCGATGTCCAGGTCGAGCGCGCGGGCATCCATCTCTTCCTGGTAGCGCAGGAGGCTCTGCGTATCGTGAACGAAATAGCCTTCGATGGCCACGTCCGGCACCGCAGCCCGGTCATCCTCGCGCCAGATATGCAGGTGCTTGCGCCCCATGACCTGCACGTTGAAATTGTTCTCGCGGTCGATGTGAAACGGCGTGACCGTCGGCGGTGAGGCGATGAACATGAACAGGCTGTAACCATGCATGCCCGGATCGCGCGGCTCGACCCAGGGCTTCAGGCCATCGAGCGTTTGGCGCAGCAGCACGCCGTACTCGGGATCGTCCTCAAGAAAGTAGAACGCCACCCAGTTGCCCGACTGTTCGAGGTGATCGAAAGTCGAGGCGATGTCCTTCTTGGCGTCAGCCTCGGAAAAGGTGTGAAAGGTCGAGCCCGGCTTGCGGTTGGGCAAGGCATATTTCACCTGCAGCGTTCCCGCCAGCGACAAGGCCAGTTGGCGCAGGCGCGGCAGTTGCAGCAAGGGGTGCGCGCTGAGCGCATGCTGCGTTTTCGCCACCTGCAGCGGATCGAGGGGCTGTCCGTCGGCTCGCCAGATCGCTCCCTTGTGAATCGGGGGCGCCTGCTCGCCCTTCTGCAGCCTGGACAGGGGTTGTGCGGTCACACTCATGCGCGTCTCCTCGCCCTGAACCCGAAGCGCGTGCTGCCGCTACGCGCCGGGTGATGGGGGATGTCTTGCGCGCAGTGTGCGACCGATGCCCGCGCACATCTGCAAGCGCCTGAAATGTCGGTAACAGAAGGTCTCAACCGCCCCACCCGAATGGGTGGTCAGTCTCCTGAGGCGGCGTCTAACCCGGCTAACCCAGCAGGCAAACCGAGGCTTACTTGGTGCCGAAAATGCGGTCGCCCGCGTCGCCCAGACCCGGCACGATGTAGCCGTGGTCGTTGAGCCGCTCGTCGATGGCGGCCAGGGTGATGGGCACGTCCGGGTGGGCGGCGCGCAAGGTGCGCACGCCTTCGGGCGCGGCCAGCAGGTTCACCAGCTTGAGCGAGGTCGCTCCGGCGCGCTTGAGATGGGTGAGCGCGGCGGCGGCCGAGTTGCCGGTGGCCAGCATGGGATCGACCACGATGACCAGGCGTTCGGCCATGTCTTCGGGCACCTTGAAGTAATACTCCACCGGCTCCAGCGTGGCCGGATCACGGTAGAGGCCGATGTGGCCGACGCGGGCGTTGGGCAGCAGGTCGATCATGCCGTCGAGCATGCCGTTGCCCGCCCGCAGGATGGACACCAGACACAGCTTCTTGCCCGCGAGGATGGGCATGCGGCACTGCGCCACCGGCGTGGTCACCTCGACCCGTTCCGTGGGCAGATCGCGGGTGGCTTCATATGCCAGCATGGCGGCGATTTCGCGCACCAGTCGGCGGAAGTTGTCGGTGGTGGTGTCCTGGCTGCGCGCCAGCGTGAGCTTGTGCTGCACCAGCGGATGCGAAACGACGTGGACCTGAGAATCATTCATGGCGGGCTCTATTTGGTCTATCTGGAATTGTGACGTTGGAGTAAGAACGGCAATTTTGCGTCATCCTGCTGTACCCATCTGCTACAGCCGCAACCGTTGGTATGCAAACTGACGGGAATCGGACGCTGCGGGTTTGCACTGAGGCGTTTGTTGAACCATACTGCAGTGCAACAGAAAAAAGATAAGCGGATTGCACCGCCCCCATTCCAACCAGGAGACTCTCGATGCGTTTGCCCCTTTTGACCCTGCTTGCGGGCTGCGTGCTCGGCCTGCAGGCCCAGGCCGCCTTTGCCGCGCAGCCCACACCGAACGACCCCGAAGTGATGCGCGGCGCCTATCTGGCCCGCGCCGGCGACTGCATCGCCTGCCACACGGCGCCCAAAGGCAAGCCCTTCGCCGGCGGTCTGCCGATGAATCTGCCCATGGGCATCGGCAAGGTGTACTCGCCCAACATCACGCCGGATAAAAAGGACGGCATCGGCAACTGGACCTTCGCGCAGTTCGACGAAGCTGTGCGCCACGGCAAGTCGCCGCGCCTGGGCTATCTCTACCCGGCCATGCCCTACCCCTCGTATGCCCGCATCGAACCGCAGGACATGCATGCGCTCTACGCCTATTTCATGCACGGCGTGCAGCCGGTCGCCCAGACCAACAAGCCCGAAGACATTCCCTGGCCGCTGAACATGCGCTGGCCGCTGGCGGTGTGGGACTGGATGTTCGCCAGCGACGGCGTTTACAAGCCCGATCCCAAGCAGACCGCGCAGTGGAACCGCGGCGCGTATCTGGTTGAAGGGCTGGGGCACTGCGGCGCCTGCCATACCCCGCGTGGCCCGTTTCTGCAAGAAAAAGCCATGGAGCCCGGCGGGGCGGACGGCAGCCTCTATCTCTCTGGCGCGCGCATCGACAACTGGTACGCGGCCAATCTGCGCGGCGACCAGTCCGACGGTCTGGGCCGCTGGACGCCGGCCGAACTGGTGCAACTGCTCAAGACCGGGCGCACCGCACACTTCACCATTGTCGGCAGCATGACCGATGTGATCCACGATAGCACGCAGCATCTGAATGACGGCGATCTGGAAGCGATTGCCGTGTTCCTCAAGTCGCTGTCGCCCATCCACCCGAATGCCGCGATCAACCAACCGCAGACCCCGGTGATGACCGCCAGTGCAAAGGCTGGCGATCCGCTGTATGCGGCGCATTGCGCCATGTGCCACCAGGCGCAGGGCCAGGGCATCCCTAATGTGTTTCCCGCTCTGGCGCTCAACCCCACGGTCAACACGCCCGACCCGATCAACACCATTCGCATGATGCTGCACGGCGGACATACGGTCGAGACCAAAGCCAACCCCACGCCCATGGCCATGCCCGATCTGGGCGCCACGCTGAGCGACACGCAGGTGGCCGAAATCGCCACCTATGTGCGCAGCAGCTGGGGCAACGACGCGCCGAACGTCAGTGCAGACGAGGTGGCGAAGGTCCGCAAGATCGTCATGGCGAAATAGCCTGATCGGTTCTTCCAGAGCCCGGCCCAGCCGGGTTTTTTTTGCGCTCGCAACAAGGCGCCGGAGTACCAAAGACACGCTTCGTTTCAAATGAACGCACTTGTTCACCGCTTCGCGCAAAGTCCAGACCGAGAATGAATCATGACATTTCGAAGACGCGCCATGTACGCGTCGGTTCAGCTTCATCCTCCGGAGACTCTCATGTCCATACACGCATCCAAAAAAATTCTGCGTCACTTCGCAGCCGGTCTGGCTTTGAGCGCCACGGCCGTTGCCGCCCACGCAGCGGCGGCTCCGTCGCAGATCAAGATCGGCACGCTTTACGCCAGCAGCGGCCCCTTCGCCGTCGCCTCGCAAGGCCAGTATGAAGGCCTGAAGTACTGGGCCGACGCCATCAACAAAGAGGGCGGCGTGTTCGTCAAGGCGTTCAACAAAAAGATTCCCGTCAAGCTCGTCGCCTACGACGACCAAAGCTCCACCTCCACCGCGACCACGCTCTATAACCAGCTCATCACCCAAGACAAGGTGGACGTGCTCGTGGCCGACTTCGGATCGGTGCTCACCTCGGTGGCCGTGCCGCTGGCGGCCGAGCACCACATGCTGCTGATCGACCCGACCGGCTCGGGCGCCAACTTCTTTACCAAACCCACCAATTACCTCGCCGACGTGAGCATTCCGTCGAGCACGGTGTGGCCGGTGCCGCTGGCCAACTATCTGGTGCAGCAGAAGATCAAGCGCGTGGCCATCGTCTACAGCGCCAACGACTTCGACGCCTCTCAGGCCGCCACCCTCAAGGACGTGCTGGCCAAGGCCGGCATCAAGCCGGTGTATGACCACGGCGTGCCCACCAGCGAGTCGAACTACACCATCCTGCTGCACACCATCGCCGCCACCCAGCCCGATGCGGTGCTGGAGTTCGGCTATGCGCCCAACGACATCGCCTTCCTCAAGGCACTGCACCAGAGCGGGCTGCATTTCCCCATGACCTTCACCATCTTTCCGGGCCAGCTGCTTTCGCTGCTGACCAAGAACGTGGGTGAAAAAGCGCTGGCCTATACCTACACCTACCCGACTCCGCCGCTGGTGAAGTACGACAAGGTGAGCTACGGCATGAACACCCAGCAGTTCGTCGATGCCTTCAAGGCCGCCGAGAAAAAAGAGCCCAACTTCCTCGACTGCTCGGGCTACAACACCGGTCTGATCGTGCAGCACATGCTCGACACCGCGCCCAAGTTCGACCAACTCGCCTTCCATCAGGCCGTCATGGATATGTCGGGCAAGACCACCACCCTGCTCGGCCCCTTCGACGTCAACGCCAACGGCGCCCAGCTCGGCCAGCCCTTCCCGGTGGCGCAACTGCAGCCAAAAGACGGCAAGCTCGACGTGGTCGTGGTCTATCCGCAAGACAAGGCGACCGGCAAAGCGGTGTATCCCGCGCCCAAGCCGTAAACGTGGTGAGGCGGCGCGGCTGGTGCGCCGCCTCGTTCGATCGATCCACACAAAGCGGCTCAGGGAGGGCGCGTGGAACTGCTTGAATACGCCATCATCGGCGGCATTCTGTATGGCATTTATTTCAGCCTGATCGGCATCGGGCTGAACCTGATCTTTGGCGTCATGCGCATCATCAATCTGGCGCATGGGCAGTTCATCGTGCTGGGCGCTTATGCCGCCTGGCTGGTGTCGCGCCACTTCGGTTTCAACCCGCTGTGGGGCGTGCCAACGGTGATCGTGGCCGCCATCGTCATCGGCTATCCGCTGTACTACGCCGTGGTGCCCCGGCTGCAGCGCAGCGGCGACCCGGAGATGCTGTCGTTCATTCTGTTTTTCGGCGTCGGGCAGATGCTCGACGCGCTCACCGGCCTGGGCTTCGGCGCCGATCAGCGTTCGCTGCCCAGCGAGGCGCTGGGCTCGGGCAATCTGGGCGTGTTCGGTCAGGAGTTCCCGGACAGCTGGTGGTGGGCCGCCGGGGTGAGCATCGCCGCCATCGTGGCGTTGTGGCTGTATTTCACCCGCACCCGGCTGGGCTACGCCACACGCGCCATCATGGCCAGCCGCGAAGAGGCGCTGGCCACCGGCATCAACGTGAACAAAGTCTCGGCGCTGGCCTTCGTGGCCGGGCTGGCGCTCGCCGGCATCGCCGGGGTGTTTCTGCCCTATCTGCTCGGCTCGGTTTCGCCCGATCTGGGCGACAGCCTCACCACCACCTCTTTCGCCATTGTCATCATCGGCTCGCTGGGCAATCCGCTGGGCACCATCATCGGCGGCCTGGTATTCGGGCTGGGCACGATGTTGATGCAGACCTATTACTCCTCCTGGTCCAACCTCGTGCCTTATGTGCTGCTGCTGGTGATCGTGCTCATCCGCCCCACGGGCCTGCTCGGAAAGGCGGTGCGCAGTGTCTGAACGTTCTTTGTTGCAACGCTGGCGACCGGGGCTCATCGTTCTGGCCTTGCTGATTGCGGTGTTCCTGTTTCTGCCGCATGTCTATGGAAACGAGTCGCTGCTGTTCACGCTGATGACCTTCATCGTGCTCGCGCAGGGCCTCAATCTGCTGTACGGCTTTACCGGCTATCTGCCCTTCGGTTATGTGGGCTTTTTCGGCTGCGGCGCTTATGCCACCTCGCTGCTGGTGCTGCACAGCGGCCTGCCGGTGCTGCTGTGCGTGGTCGGCGGCGGGCTGGCTGCGGTGGTGATGGGGCTGATTCTCGGGCCGCTGCTGCGGCTGTCGGGCGCTTACTTTTCCATCGCCAGCCTGGCGGCTTCGCAAATTCTGTATTTCGTCGTCTCCAACACCAATCTGGCCGACATCACCGGCGGGCCTTACGGGCTGAAGATCGAACAGGTGTATGCGCCCACGGCGAGTTATCACACCATGCTGGCGGTGCTGGTGCTGGCCACCGCGCTGGCGGCATACTTTCGCGTCTCGGCCTTCGGCATGGAGCTGCGCGCCATGAAGCAAGACCCGGTGAGCGCGTCCATGACCGGCATCAACATCGTGCGCGCCCGGCTCGTCACCTGGCTGATCTCGGCCGGCGTGGCTGGCCTGGCCGGCGGGGCCTATGCGTGGAATCTGTCGGTGTTCTATCCGGAAGCAGTGTTCACCTTGCAAATGTCGGTGTTCGCCATCGTGTTCTCGTTGTTTGGCGGCGTCGGCACGGTCATCGGCCCCATCATCGGCGCGGGGGTGCTTTACAGCCTGTACGCGGCCATCGGCATTTCCACGCCGCAATATTTTCAGCTGATCTACGGTCTGCTCATCGTGTTGCTGGTGTTGTTCATGCCCGGCGGCGTGCTGTCGCTGTTTACGCGGAGGGGCGTGCGTGTCTTCTGAAACCCTCCTTCAGCTTCAGGGCGTGAACAAGCGCTTCG
>NZ_JBYCKI010000027.1:0-8331 GCF_057473305.1 Thiomonas sp. TH-17 | reverse complement strand
GTTGCACCCAGTCGCGGGTGGCGTCGTCGGTGTAGGCCAGGTGGAATTGCCAGACGGGACAGAGTTCGGGCGTGCCGGGATCGGTGCGCTTGACGCGTGCGGGATCGGTGGGCATGCGTTTGATTTTGTGCTCGACGCTCGCGCGCTCTTCCCGGATGGCAATGGAATTGCCGTAGCTCTTGGACATCTTGCGGCCATCCAGACCGGGCAGCTTGGACTCGGGGGTCAGCAGCGCTTCGGGTTCGCGCAGGATCTGCCTGCGGCCACCGCTGAGCTGCGCGCGCAGGGCGTCTTTTTCTGCACGCGATAGTTTGCTGGCGGCGATCAGTTCGCGGGCTTGTTCGCGTTTTTCGGTCAGCCCCTCCTGATCGGCGGCGCGGCGCAGGGCGGCGAGTTGTGCGCGAACGTCCTCAGGTAATTTGGCCGCGGCGGCTCGCGCCTGCGCCTCAACCGCGGGGTCTTTGCCATAGAGATTGTTGAAACGCCGCGCGATTTCACGGCTCATCTCGATGTGCGGCACCTGATCGGCCCCGACGGGCACATAGCGCGCCAGATAAATGAGTATGTCTGCGGCCTGCAGCAGTGGATAGCCGAGAAAGCCGTAGGTCGTCAGGTCTTTGTCCTTCAGATTGGCGATCTGATCTTTGTAAGTGGGCACACGCTCCAGCCAGGACAGCGGGGTGCCCATGCCCAGCAGCAGAAACAGCTCGGCGTGCTCCAGCACCCGGCTTTGCACGAACAAGGTGGCCTTGTTCGGATCGACGCCGGCGGCCAGCCAGTCGATCACCATCTCCGTGGTGTGCGCATAGATGGTTTCCGGCGTTTCGTAATGGGTGGTCAACGCGTGCCAGTCGGCGACGAAAAAGTAGCAGTCGTGCGCGTTTTGCAACTGTGCCCAGTTTTTCAAGGCGCCGTGGTAGTGCCCCAGGTGCAGCGCACCCGTGGGGCGCATGCCAGACAAAACACGATCATCGACGCCCGTTGCGCCATCGGCCTGTGCAGGGAGATTCATAGGGAAAAGAGTCGGATGAGAAAAGGGGGCTCAGAGGAGCATCTGAAAGGGGCTGAGCAGAACCTTGAGAACTTGCATGGACAGTGCCATGAGCGGGCTGAGCCAGAAGTTGGTGACGATGCCGGTGAGCACCAGCGCCATCACGATGAAAAAGCCGTACGGTTCGACCCGCGAAACGGCGATGGCTTGTCGTACGGGCAGCAGCCCCACCAGAATGCGGCCGCCATCGAGTGGCGGCAGCGGAAACAGGTTGAAGACGAACATCACCAGATTCACCAGAATGCCGGCCTGGGCGACATCGTAGAAATAGACCTCGTTGACGGCGAAGGCGTGCAGACCGACGAGCAGCAGGCCCCAGAGAAAAGCCTGAAAAAAGTTGGAAGCAGGTCCGGCGAGCGCAACCCAGATCATGTCGCTCTTGGGGTTGCGCAGTCGCCCGAAATTCACGGGCACCGGCTTGGCGTAGCCAAAGAGAAACGCGCCGGAGGTGGCGAAATACAAAATGAGTGGCACGAGGATGGTGCCGATCGGATCGATGTGCCGCACCGGGTTGAGCGACACGCGACCCATCATGTAGGCGGTGTTGTCGCCAAAGTAGCGCGCCGCATAGCCGTGCGCCGCTTCGTGCAGGGTGATGGCAAAAAGCACCGGCAGGGCGTAGACGGTGACAGCCTGTATGAGTTGATCCATGCGGAAATTGTAGGAAGGGCGTTGTGACAGGGCGGGCCAGGGGCGGCTTGACCCGCCCTGCGCAAAGGATGAAGAGGTTGAGTGCGGTGTTTACTGCAGGGCCGGAAGACCCAGAGCATCGAGCGGCCCGCGCCCGATGCGAATGACCACGGGCTCGGCGCCGCACAGATCGACCA
Organism: Thiomonas sp. TH-17; assembly: GCF_057473305.1. NCBI lineage: Bacteria > Pseudomonadati > Pseudomonadota > Betaproteobacteria > Burkholderiales > Thiomonas > Thiomonas sp. TH-17. The sequence continues at coordinate 6,453 of NZ_JBYCKI010000027.1, read as the reverse complement.
CGGTGGTGGGCTCGCTGGGGCAGGGCCCGGCGTCGAGCACCAGATCGACTTGATGCTCGAGCTGGTCGCGAATGTCGGCGGCGTCGTTCAGCGCGTGTTCGTCTCCGGGCAGAATCAAGGTGGTGGCGAGCAGGGGCTGGGCCATTTCCACCAGCAGGGTGTGGGCAACGGCGTTTTGCGGCACCCGCACGCCGATGGTCTTGCGCGAGGGGTGCGACACCCGGCGCGGCACTTCCTTGGTGGCTTCGAGAATGAAGGTGTAGGGCCCCGGCGTGCAGGCGCGGATGAGACGGTATTGCCGGTTGTCCACGCGGGCATAGTTGCCCAGCTCGGACAGATCGCTGCACAGCAGGGTGAGGTGATGGCGCTCGTCCACCTGGCGGATTTGTCGCAGGCGTTGCACTGCGGCTTTGTCGTCGAGATGGCAGACCAGGGCATAAGACGAGTCGGTCGGAATCGCCGCCACGCCACCACTGTGCAGCACGGCGGCGGCTTGCTTGATCAGCCGAAGCTGCGGGTTGTCGGGGTGCAGGTTGAAGTATTGCGCCATGGTGGAGGGGTTCAATGCAGCAGATCCCAGACGGGAGCGAGGTCGGCGGGCAGGGGGGCGAGACGCCCGAGGTCGCAGACGCTTTCTCCCGGGCTGTGAAAATCGGAGCCGCGCGAGGCGTAAAAGCCGAATTCCAGCGCGAGCTTGGCGTATTTCCGGGCCTGCGCTGCGGTATGGCTGCCGGTTACCACCTCGATGCCCTGACCCCCCAGTGACTTGAAGCGTTCCAGCAGGGCCCACTCTTCGGTTTCGGTGAAGCGGTAGCGCCCCGGATGGGCGATCACAGTGATTCCCCCGGCTGCGCGAACCCAGCTCAGGGCATCGTCGAGGCGGGCCCATTCGTGTTCGACATAGCCGGGCTTGCCCGGTGTGAGATAGCGGCTGAACACTTCGTGGGTCTGGCGGCACACGCCGAGTTCCACCAGCAAGCGGGCAAAGTGCGTGCGCGACATCAGCGCCGGGTTGCCCGCATGGCGCAGCGCGCCGGCATACACGTCGGACAGACCGAGATGCTTTTCAAGATCGGCCGCCATGTCTTTTGCGCGTTGGTCGCGGCCGGAGCGAATCTGTTGCAGTCCGCCTTGTAAGACTGGATGAGAATCGTCGAAATTCAGCGCCACGATGTGCACGGTCTGCGCGGCGAACGACACCGAGATTTCCACTCCGGGTACAAAACGCAAACCCAGCGCCTCGGCGCTTTGCCGCGCCTCGGCCAAGCCGCCGAGTTCATCGTGATCGGTGAGCGCCCAGAGATCGACCCCATTCGCACGGGCCCGCTGCGCCAGTGCGGCAGGCGCCAGTGTGCCGTCTGAAACCGTGGAATGACAGTGCAGATCGGGGTTGCGCGCAGAAGAAGCAGACATGATGCGACATTGTAGGGAGGGCGTCTAAACTGCGCCGGATGGGCAAATCTTCCCGACACATCAGCCTGACCCCGGCCACGCAATGGCTGCGCGCGCAAGGTGTGACCTACACCGAGCATGTGTACGAGTATGTCGATCATGGCGGAGCCGCCTGGGGCGCGCAGAGCCTGGGGCTGCCGGTGCACGCGGTGATCAAAACCCTGGTGATGCAAGACGACACATCGCAACCGCTGGTCGTGCTCATGCATGGCGACCGGGAGGTTTCGACCAAGCAGTTGGCGCGGGCGATCGGTGCGCGGCAGGTCGAGCCCTGCAAGCCAGAGGTGGCGCAGCGGCACAGCGGGTATCTGGTCGGCGGAACGTCGCCATTTGGACTGCGCAAGGCCATGCCGATTTATGGCGAGCAATCAGTGCGGACGTTGGAGCGCATCTACATCAATGGCGGGCGGCGCGGCTATCTGCTGGGGCTCTCCCCCGACGTGCTCGACGCGGTTTTGCAGGTGCGCTGGGTGAATTGCGTTCAATAGAATCACGAAGCATGAATACATCGAACGTTGTGGCCCTGATCTTCGCCGGGCTGGCCTATCTGTTGGGATCGCTGTCGTTCGCCGTCTTGGTCAGCCGCGTCATGGGCATGGCCGATCCTCGCACCTACGGTTCGGGCAACCCGGGCGCAACCAATGTGCTGCGCAGCGGCAACAAGCTCGCCGCCATCCTGACCTTGTTGCTCGATGCCTTCAAAGGCTGGTTGGCGGTCTGGCTGGCCTTGGTGATCGGCCCTGGCTTCGGGCTCGGCGCGCCGGGTGTGGCCCTGGTGGCTGTGGCCGTGTTTCTGGGGCATCTCTACCCTGTTTTTTTCCATTTCAAGGGCGGCAAAGGCGTGGCGACGGCGGCTGGCGTGTTGCTGGCCATCCAGCCCTGGCTGGGGCTCGCCACGCTGGCCACCTGGGTGATCGTGGCCGGGTTTTTTCGCTACTCCTCTTTGGCTGCGTTGGTGGCTGCGGTGTTCGCGCCGTTTTATTACTGGTTTGGCGGTGGTCTGGCCTGGAACGCCGACCCGGCGCTGCTGCTTGCCCTGGTGATCATCAGCGCGCTGCTGATCTGGCGGCACAAGAACAATATCGAGAAGCTGATGAGCGGCGAAGAAAGCCGCATCGGGCGAAAAAAGTAAGACGGAAAATGCGGGGTCTTCCCGTTCCGTTCAATATCGGGGGCTCAGGGTCATGCGGTCGCCGTCGTGCTGCATATTGACCCGCTGCAGGAAGCTCATGCCGAGCAGGGCGTAAGGCATTGGGGTGTTGATCACCACGGCGGGCACGTTATGCAGCTCGATATGGCCCACGCGCACTTTGTCGAGATCAATCAAGGTTGCAGGGATGGTGCCATTGGCAGTGTTGACGGCCGAGGCTCTTCCGTTTTGTAGATTGAGGCCCAGCCGCTGGGCTTGCTCTCGGCTGAGGGTGATGCGGGTGGCCCCCGTGTCCACCATCATGCGCAACAGTTCGCCGTTGATGCGGCACTCTGTCACGAACTGTCCGTTTGACCTCGCAAACAGAACAGTACGCTGTGCGGCCGTCGCCCCCACGCTCAGCGGTGCGGCGCCCAGGCCCAGTTGCATTTTCTGCCCGCTGACCTCTACCGTGGCCTGTTGGTCCGAAAGGGCCAACAGTTTCACGCCCTGCACCGTCTGGCCGATGCGCAGTGTGCGCGGCGCGCCCCCGTCGATCACCAGCAGCGCCTGATCGCCAAATTTTCCAGCGAGGCCCACGCTTGCCGTCGCCGCAAAGGCCGGGTTGCCGCAGAGCGCAAAGGCCGTGCAGGCTGCGACCCAGCGAGCAGTGCGCTCAGCAAACGAAGAGCACAGCAGCCTGGCGGATTTGTTCACGCCAGCTCAGTCCCGAAAATTGTTGAATGACAGCGGCGCTTCCTCGATGTCTTTGCGCAGCACCGCCATGGCCGCCTGCAGATCATCGCGCTTGGCACCAGTAATGCGCACGATGTCGCCCTGAATCGCGGAGGTCAGTTTGAGCTTGGAGCCCTTGATCGCTGCGGTGATCTTTTTCGCCAGCTCCTGCGGAATGCCGGCCTTCACGGTGATGACCTGTTTGACCTTGTCTCCGGAAATTTTTTCGATTTTCCCGAGGTCGAAAAAGCGTGGGTCGATTTTGCGCTTGGCGGCCTTGGCCATGAGCACATCGCGCACCTGCCCGAGCTGAAAGTCGCTGTCGGCCGTCAGCGTGAGAGCCTTGTCGTTCTGCTCGACCTGGGCGGAACTGCCCTTGAAATCAAAGCGGGTGGCGATTTCCTTCGCCGCTTGATCGCAGGCGTTGCGCACTTCGACAAGATCGGGTTCGAGAACGGCATCGAAAGAGGGCATGAGAGAACCTTGAAGATAATGAGAGTTTGATCTGTGGGATTCTATGAGTCTGGAACTCGAAACCGATGTGCCTCTGCGCGCATTCAACACTTTTGGCATCGACGCCACGGCGCGGCGTCTGGTGCGGGTGCGCAGTGCGCGCGATGTTCGTCTGGTGGTCGATCATCCCGAGTGGGGGCGTTCGCCCAAATTCATTCTGGGCGGCGGAAGCAACGTGCTGTTCACCCGCGACATCGACGATGCGGTCGTGGTGAAGACGGAAATTCGCGGCCTGCGTGTGCTCGGAGACGACGCCCGTTCCACCTTGATCGAAGTGGGCGCCGGCGAGCCCTGGCATGACGTGGTGATCTGGGCGTTGGAGCAGGGCTTTGCCGGGCTGGAGAATCTCGCCCTGATTCCCGGCACGGCGGGGGCGGCGCCGGTGCAGAACATCGGCGCGTATGGCCTGGAATTGTCAGACCGGCTGGAGTCAGTGGATGTGGTCGACTTCGTCACCGGCCGCAGCGCCACCTTGCCTGCGGCACATTGTCGGTTGGGCTACCGCGACAGCATTTTCAAACGCGAACTCGCGGGCAAGTCGGTCATCACCGCCGTTCGTCTGCGTCTGCCCAAGCCCTGGGCGCCTGTGGCGGGGTATGCGGACGTGGCGCGGTGGTTGCAGCGCGAGCACATCTCCGACCCATCGCCCCATGACGTGTTCAAGGCGGTGTGCGCTATTCGAACCAGTAAATTGCCGGATCCGGCCAAGCTGGGCAACGCCGGGAGCTTTTTCAAGAACCCGGTGGTCAATCGCACCATCCGCAATGAAATCCTGGAAGAACATCCCGACATCGTCAGCTACCCGCTGGACGACGGCACCTACAAACTCGCCGCAGCGTGGATGATCGCCGCCTGCGGCTGGAAAGGGCAAACGCTGGGCCGCGCGGGGGTGCATGAGCAGCAGCCCCTCGTTCTGGTCAACCGCGGCGGGGCTACGGGCGCCAACGTGCTGGAACTGGCGCGCGCGGTGCAAGACAGCGTCGAGCAGAAATTCGGCCTTCGCCTCGAGCCCGAACCAGTCATTCTGTGATGCAGACGATTGTCGATTTTTTCGCCTTCCGCACCTTTGTCAGCCTGGACGTGCTGCGCGTGGTTTACGCGCTGGGCGCCATCGGTATGCCGTTGCTGGCCTGGGCGGTCTGGCTGTGGCTCGATCGTTTCGCCCTGTGGCGGTCGATGCGCGGCGTGTCAGCATCCGCGGTTCGCCGGGTCGTTCCCAAGCGTTGGCGCGTGATCTCTGTTTTGTTGTTTCTGCTGTGTTTTTTCTGCATGGAACTCATGTGGCGCATGATGTTTGAATTCATCATCGCCTATCTGCAGATGCACGAGGCCTTGCAACTGCTGTCACAACGCGCGGGCCTGCGCTGACTGCTGACTGGAGAGCTAGCCGATGACTCTGCACACCATTTTGCGCATGGGCGACCCCCGGCTATTGCGCGTCGCCAAACCGGTGGTCAAGGCCGATACGCCCGAACTTCATGCCCTGATCGCCGATCTGTTCGAGACCATGCAGGCGGCCGGTGGTGTTGGCCTTGCCGCGCCTCAGATCGGGGTGGATCTGGCCGTGGTGATCTTCGGTTTCAGCCAAAGTGCCCGTTACCCCGAGGCGCCAGCCGTGCCGCAGACCGTCCTCATCAACCCGGAAATTTCAGTGCTCGACGATGCCGAGGAAGAGGGCTGGGAAGGCTGTTTATCGGTGCCCGGCCTTCGCGGCTGGGTGCCGCGCTTTCGCCGGATTCGCTACCGCGGGATGGATGCCTATGGCAACCCCATCGACCGCGAGGCCGAAGGCTTCCATGCCCGCGTCGTGCAGCATGAGTGTGATCACCTGATCGGCAAGCTCTACCCCATGCGCATCCGCGATTTCAGCCGGTTCGGTTTTGCCGACGCGTTGTTTCCCGGGCAGGACATCGCTGACGACTGAACCCGAGAGGGTGTAAACAAACCCGCCATGCCCGCTGCTTGGCCACGCCGGATTCATTCACACCTCAGGGCTTCACTTCCACCAGCCACATAGAGCTAGTGGGGTTGTTGATGGCGGTTTCCGCAGACCAAACTGGGTTAACCGTAGTGCCAGCATTGGGTACAGTCTGCCAGGCATCGGCTCCACTGTTGGAGTTCAGGGAGTTGTTGCCCATATCCAGACGCGTCCAGCCAGCTGGCGCGTTGTAGACGTTGGTGGGATCGCTCTGAGAGCCGGTGAAATCGGCCGGCCCCCAGAAGGACACGACCAGACTGTTCGGGCCTGTCGTCACCAGGGGCTTTGCGCTGTCATTTGAGCGAGTGTTGCTGTAGGTCGTTTCACCCAATGCGCTCGCACCCGACAGCACCACAACGAACAGGGTCGCCTCATTGTCTTCGTAGCTGGGCGTCTTGTTGAGGCTCCAGGTCTGTCCTGTACCGCCCTTGGCGTTGACGCAGGCGTACAGGTAACTGCCGGCCCCGACCCCTGCATAGGTTTGCGCATTGCCAATGCGCGTGTAAGTGTTGCCCTTGTTGTCGGTGAGACTGGAGAAAGTGCCGGTATTTTGCGTGAGTACCTGCACCAGAATGATGGAACCCGTTGCAGGCGTGTTGACCGGGGGCGTGGTCATGGGAGACGTGCCGATGCCCGCCACATCGAC
>NZ_JBYCKI010000026.1:0-14726 GCF_057473305.1 Thiomonas sp. TH-17 | reverse complement strand
CTCTGCGCATGCCCACGTTGTTTGTCTCTCACGGCTCGCCCATGCTGCCGCTGGAGCCGGGCAGCGCCGGGCCGATGCTGCAGGCGCTCGGGCAGGCTCTGCCCCGGCCAGAGATCATCCTCGCCTTTTCGCCGCACTGGATGGCGAGGCAGCCCACCCTCGGCACCAGCGCGCGGCCCGAGACCCTCCACGACTTCGGCGGTTTCGACCGTGCACTCTATGCCCTGCAATACCCCGCGCCCGGCGCGCCGCAGTGGGCTCCACGAGTGGAAACTCTGTTGCGCGAAGCGGGCTGGAGCGTGCACGAAGACCCGCAGCGCGGGCTCGATCACGGCGTCTGGTCACCGCTGCGCCTGATGGTTCCGCAGGCCGATATTCCGGTGCTGCCGCTGGCCATGCCCTGGCCGCTCGACGCGGCGGGCGCTTACCGCCTGGGCGCTGCGCTGACCCCGCTGACCGAGCAAGGCGTCTTGCTGTTCGGCACCGGCAGCCTGACGCACAACCTGCACGAGTTTGACCCGGCCGCCCCCACCGACCAAGCGCCAGCGCCCTATGTGCAGGCCTTCGTCGAGTGGATGCGCGGCATGATCGACCGCGGCGACACCTCGGCGCTGCTCGACTACCGCCGCAGGGCGCCTCATGCGGCACGCGCCCATCCCACCGACGAGCATCTGCTGCCGCTGTTCTGGGCGCTGGGCGCCGCTGGCGAAGGCGCCACGCCGCAGCATCATGCCGGCGGCGTGCACTACGGCAACCTGAGCATGGATGCCTGGACGTTTGAACCGGGCTGAATAGGTGGTGGGCGGCCGATCTGACTTGTTCCTGATTTCGGCTGCAGTTACTCTGCGGCCTACTTGCAACTCTCGATGGAACGGTCCCGATGCTCGACCTATTGCTGCGCAACTGCACCCTGCCCGACGGCCGCAGCGGGGTGGATCTCGGGGTGCAAGAGGGTCGCATCGCCGCGTTGCAACCCCGGCTGCAGGCGCAGGCCGCGCAGGAGATCGACTGCGCCGGGCAGCTGCTCAGCCCGCCCTTCGTCGACGCGCACTTCCACATGGATTCCACCCTGTCTTACGGGCAGCCGCGCGTCAATCAGAGTGGCACCCTGCTCGAAGGCATTGCACTGTGGGGCGAGTTGAAACCGCAGCTCACACAAGAAGCTCTCATCGAGCGCGCCCTGGCCTATTGCGACTGGGCGGTGGCCAAAGGCCTGCTCGCCATCCGCTCGCATGTCGATGTATGCGACGACCGTCTGCTGGCGGTCGAAGCCCTGTTGCAAGTGCGCGAGCAGGTCAGGCCCTACCTCGACCTGCAGCTCGTCGCCTTCCCGCAGGATGGGCTGCTGCGCTCACCGACCGCGCTGCGCAATCTGCAACGCGCGCTCGATCTCGGCGTGGACGTGGTGGGCGGCATTCCGCATTTCGAGCGCACCGCCGAACAAGGCGCCGAGAGCGTGAAGCTGCTGTGCGAACTCGCCGCCGCGCGCGGCCTGCGAGTGGACATGCACTGCGACGAGTCCGACGACCCGCTCAGCCGCCACATCGAAACCCTGGCCTTCCACACTCAGCGTCTCGGCCTGCACGGGCGGGTGGTCGGCTCGCACCTGACCTCCCTGCACAGCATGGACAACTACTACGCCTCCAAGCTCATGCCGCTGATGGCCGAGAGCGGCGTGGCGGCCATTGCCAACCCGCTCATCAACATTACCCTGCAAGGGCGGCACGATACCTACCCCAAGCGCCGCGGCATGACCCGCGTACCCGAGCTGCTGGCCGCAGGGGTGCCGGTGGCCTTCGGTCAAGACTGCGTGATGGACCCCTGGTACTTTGGCGGCAGCGGCGACATGCTCGAAGTCGCCCACATGGGCCTGCATGTGGCGCAGATGACCGGGCAGGCGGCAATGCGCCAATGCTTCGACGCCGTGACCACCGCCCCGGCGCGCCTCCTCGGTCTGGAAGACTACGGCCTGGACGTGGGCTGCCGCGCCGATCTGGTGCTGCTGCAGGCCGGCGATCCGGTCGAGGCCATCCGCCTGCGGGCGACGCGCCTGCTGGTCATTCGTGCGGGGAAAATCGTCGCCGCAACCCCCGCGGCCAACGCCCGGCTGTATCTGCCGGGACGTCCGGCGGCGGTGGACTGGCGCCGGGCTTAGGCCTCCTTCAGAACGCCGCGATGCTCGTGATCGCCCGGCCGAGAATGAGGGCGTGGATGTCGTGCGTGCCCTCGTAGGTGTTGACCACTTCGAGGTTCACCAGATGGCGCGCCACGCCGAACTCGTCTGAAATGCCATTGCCGCCGAGCATGTCGCGCGCGGTGCGGGCGATGTCGAGCGCCTTGCCGCAGTTGTTGCGTTTGAGCAGCGAGGTGACTTCGGGCGCCGCCGTGCCTTCGTCCTTCATGCGCCCCAGGCGCAGCACGCCCTGCAGCCCGAGGCTGATGTCGGTTGCCATGTCGGCCAGCTTTTTCTGCACGAGCTGATTGGCCGCCAGCGGACGGCCGAACTGCTGGCGGTCGAGCACATACTGCCGCGCTCGGGCGTAGCAGTCTTCCGCCGCGCCCATCGCCCCCCAGGCGATGCCGTAGCGCGCGCTGTTCAGGCAGGTGAAGGGGCCTTTGAGCCCGCGCACCTTCGCAAAAGCGTTTTCCTCGGGACAGAACACGTTGTCCATCACGATCTCGCCGGTGATCGAGGTGCGCAGACCGACCTTGCCGTGTATGGCCGGTGCGCTCAAACCCTTTGCCCCTTTGTCGAGCACGAAGCCGCGAATCTCGCCCGCGTCATCCTTGGCCCAGACCACGAACACATCGGCGATCGGGCTATTGCTGATCCACATCTTGTTGCCGGTGAGTGCATACCCGCCGGGCACGGCGCGGGCGCGCGTGCTCATGCCGCCGGGGTCGGAGCCGTGATCGGGCTCGGTCAGCCCGAAGCAGCCGATCCATTCGCCGCGGGCCAGCTTGGGCAGATACTTCTGCTTCATCGCTTCGGAGCCGAAGGCGAAGATCGGCAGCATGACCAGCGAGCTCTGCACACTCATCATCGAGCGATAGCCCGAATCGACCCGCTCGACCTCGCGCGCAATGAGCCCGTAACCCACATAATTCAGCCCCGCGCCGCCATAGGCCTCGGGTATCGTCGGCCCCAGCAGGCCGAGTGCGCCCATTTCGCGGAAGATCGTCGGGTCGGTGGTTTCATGGCGGAAGGCGCTCAACACGCGCGGCACGAGCTGATCCTGGCAATACGCCTGCGCGGCGTCGCGCACCGCCCGTTCGTCGGCGCTGAGTTGGGCGTCGAGCTGCAGCGCATCGTCCCATTGAAACGCGGGTTTGGGGGAGGCCATGGGTTTTCCTTGGAGGAGAAATCAATCAGGATCAGATCATCTTACGGCGGGCGCTCTGCCCGGCCACGCTCTGACCAGCAGCAGGCGGTAAAGCCGAAACAGCCCCCAGAAAAACAGCAGGGGCAGCACCACGGTCTGGATCAGAAAGACGGCGGCCAGGGTGATGAGATGCGACACGATACCGCTCGCCTTGGCCTGCAGCGCCTGCACCTGCTGGCCGATGTCCTGCGACTGCGACCACAGTTGTCTGAGCTTGTCCAAAGCCCCGCCGTCGGCCTGCGCCGCCGCGGGCGCTCCAGAGGCTGCGGGGGTGGACAGGCTGACCTGCTCTTGAGCGGTGACATAGTCGCGCGCCATCAGCAGCGAATAGGTCAGCTCGCTGGCCAGCGAGGCGGCCGGCACGCTCACACTGAGCAGCAACAGGCCAACCGATAGCCGCGCCAGCCAGGGCGGTGCGCGGCGCTCTCGCAGCACCAGCGCAGCCCAGGCCAGAAACAAGGCGGTGAGCACCACCGCCAGCGGCCAGGCGCTGAACACCGCGATCAGCACTTGCTGCATGGCGAATGACAGAGTCGCCACGAGCATGACGGTGGAAAACTGCTCGACCAGATCGTCCAGCGGGTCGAGTGCCGCGCCCGGCTGCACCGAAGCGCCGGCGCCGATCTGAAAACTCACCGACGCACTCTTGGCCACGCTGAGCACGCCGTTGATCGCCCGCGCGGAGGCAAACGTCACCAGCGCGCGCTGCAGCCCCGAATCGACAGACCGTTGCGCCGTGGCTTCCAGCGGGCGCCACCACACCAGCGCCAGAACCAGCGCGAACACCGTCAGTAACGCCGCCTTCCTCTGCTTGCTCTCCATGATGCATTCCCTCGAAAAATCGCCCAGCACCCAGCATAGAAGGAGGCGTGTTTCGCCTGCATGAAAGAGAGGGACAGTGTTTTGTCGCAGCGCCGCGAACGGCTCTGCTACAAACTCAGTTGGATCGGCCGCCTTGCCGACCTCCCCATCTGGCTTGCATCAGCTCATCCATGACGCCCTGGCACTCCCGCTTGCAATTGCAGTTTTCCGCCGAGGGCGCGCGTACGGTGCTGCGCCACCAGCACGAGGGCGGCCTGCGCGCGCTGGCCAGCCACTATCCCGAAGACTCTGCAATCTGCCATCAGGTGCTGGTGCATCCGCCGGGCGGGTTGGTGGGCGGCGACATTCTGGACATCGACCTGTCGGTGCAAGAAGGCGCGCACGCGCTGGTCACCACGCCGGGGGCAGGACGTTTCTATCGCAGCACCGGCGCCCCTGCGCGGCAGACCCTGGAAGCCCGGCTGGCGCCCGGCGCAAGGCTGGAATGGCTGCCGCTGGAGACCCTGGCCTACAACGAATGCCTGGGCGAGAACCGCAGCCGCTTTCACCTCGCGCCGGGCGCCGAGCTGATGGCCTGGGATCTGCTGGCGCTGGGCCTGCCCGCAGCAGACGCCGCGTTCCGCGCCGGGCGCTTCACCCAGCACATCGAGCTGCCGGGCATCTGGCTGGAGCGCGGTTGCATTGCGGGTGACGACGGCGTGCTGCTGCACGGGCCGGGCGGTTTGCGCGGCCATACCGCGCTGGCCACCCTGTTCTTCGCCGCAGGCAGCCCGCTGGCGGCGCAACGCCGTGAGGAACTGCTCGTTGTGGCGCGGCAGGCGGCCGATGAGGCGCGGCAGGCCAGCGTGCTTTTTGGCGTCACCGCACCGCATGCGCAGGTCGTTGCCTTGCGGCTGCTCGGGCATCGCATCGAGCCGGTGGCGGCGCTGTGCCGCGCGGTGTGGGCCGCCTGGCGGCAGACGGGGTGGGGTGTGGGCGGCTGCGCGCCGCGCGTCTGGTCGACCTGAATTGCCGATTTGAGCCGTTGCCGGAGTTGCGACGGCAGTTGCCAGCTCAGCGGCGTCAGGTTTTTATGAAACCGAGACCGCAGCCAGCTCCACCCGGTTGCGGCCGTTTTGTTTGGCCTGGTACATGGCCGTATCGGCGCGGCCCAGTGCGGCTTCCAGAGAACTCTCGCCGTTCTGCAGAACGGTGACGCCGATGCTCAGCGTCATCGGCACTCGCAGCCCCTGGATGCGCAGCGCATGCCGCGACACCGACAGGCGGATGCGATCGGCCAGTTCATACGCGTTTTCCAGGCTAGTGGCGGGCAGAAAGACGGCGAACTCCTCGCCGCCAATCCGCCCGATCACGTCGCCTTCGCGCAGCGCGGCGCTCATGCGATTGGCCAGTTGCACCAGCACGGTATCGCCCACGGCGTGGCCGTGTGTGTCGTTGACGCGCTTGAAGTGGTCAGCGTCGATCAGCAGCAGACTGGGCGCCTGCTCGCGTGCGGACTGCAGCAAGGCATTGGCGCGCTCAAAAAAGCCGCGGCGGTTGTAGAGCCCGGTCAGCGCGTCGGTCTGGGTCATGCGGGTGAGCGCCTGCTCGCGCTGCTTGCGGTCGGTGATTTCCACCAGACTGGTGAGCACCGCGGCCTTGTTGTCGAAGCGCAAGCTGCTGGCGGCCAGCATGACGTGGATGTGGCTGCCGCCGGAAGTCAGCATCCGCACATCCACAGGGCCCGCTTCGCCGCGTGTTTTCAGCGCGTCGGTCACGGCGCTGCGGGTGCTCGCGTCGGCATAAAAACTCGAGGCATAGGCAGAGCCCGGTTCAGTGTGATGGCGCTGCGGGTCGAGCAGGGCCTGTGCAGCGCGGTTGAATCGCAGCACCGAGCCATTGTCTTGCTGGCTCAGTACCAGCGGCACCGGGCAGACCTCGAACAGATGGCGCAGATTGCTCTCGGCCAGGCGGCGCTCCCGCATTTCTTTTTCCAGCCGCTGGCGCTCGAGCCAGAGCAGACGGCCGGAGCGGGCGTTATGCGAGGCAGTCATCCACCCCAGTAGGTGCACATACAGCGCGATGACCAGCAGCGCGCTCAAGTCGCGCAACGAGGCGTGATGCCACCCGTAGGCCTGAATGAACAGGCTGGCGGTGCCCAGCGGCAACAGCCAGAAGTTGACCGGGCTGAGCATGGGCACGAAGGCATAGGCTGCTGCCACCAGGAGCAGGCCGGTCAGCCCCTGATAAGGCGAAAACTCGCCATAGCCCAGATTGACCAGGCGCAGCGCAACAATGGCCCCAAGCTCGAACAGGGTCAAGGCCAGAAGCAATGATTCCGGGCGCTTGATCGCGCCCTGGCGCGCCACCCGCCAGAGATTCAATCCCAGTGTCAGCACGGCCAGGCGCACAACCAGCAGCCCGAAGAAAGCGGGGCTGTCATGCAGCCGGATCCAGTCCACCCCGCTGGCGAGCAGAAAAAGCAAACCGCCCCAAAGCCCGAGCAGACGCAGCCTCCCGGCGATTTCAGGCCAGACCTCATGCACATAGGCCTGCTCGTCTTGCCTGCGCACAAACAGGCCGAGCCGCCCGATCAGCGGCGCCGCATCGCCGCCGCTCTTGGAGGGACGGGACTCAAGAGTGCGGCGAGGCCAGAGGGTCATGTGCGCAACGGAAAAAATTCAGACGACCGAGGGAGTAAATGCAAACATTGTTCCCGAACTCGGCGACAGGCACCTCGGGAAAATGTCACAGGACGGCCCATTTTGCGCAAGGACAAGCGCAACCGCTTTTGACGAGTGGCGCTGTGCAGGCGCGCCGATAGCGCAACGAGTCAACCGCGGCTGTACGCCAGGCCCGAGGCCACGCCGCCGAACAGGTCGCCGACCACCAGTTCCACGCCGCCGAACTCGGCCTGCAGCGCGCGCTGAAACGGGCGCAGCGCGCTCGACCCGCCGGTGAGGTAGATCGCGTCAAGCGCGTCGTTGTTTAGGCCCGCACGCTGCACGCATTCGCGGGCGCAGGCCACGGTACGCGACAGCAAGTCCGCCAGTTGATCGCGCAGATCGGCGGGGGCGAGCGAGGCCTGCAGCCCCCTCTCGATGAACGACAGCGTGATGGCCGTGTCGGCATCGTCCTGCGAGCAGCGGATCTTGGCCTGTTCGACCTCATGCGCCAACCGGTGTCCCTCGCGGTGGCGCAGCACCGTCATCAACCGCTCGTGCAGTAGGGGCTCGGCATAGTCTTCGCGCAGCGCCTGCGCCTGGCTCATCGCGCGCGGCAGATACAGCCACTGGATCAGGTGCCAGGTCGAGAGATCGAAAAACACGCGGCTGGGCACCTCGCGCTGCTGCGGCCCCAGGTGGCGGTAGCCCAGCAGGGGCATGGCCCGCTCCAGACTGAGCTTGTGGTCGAAATCGGTCCCGCCGATGTGCACCCCGGAAGTGGCGAGCACGTCGGCGCTGCGGTCGGCTTGCGCGCTGCGCTGCGGGCCCAGCCGCACCACGGTGAAGTCGGATGTGCCGCCGCCCACATCGACCACCAGCACCAGACTCTCGCGCGACAGACGGCGCTCGTAATCGAGCGCCGCTGCAATGGGCTCCAGTTGAAACGTCACCTGCTCGAATCCCACCGCCCGAGCGGCCTCGTGCAGCGAGCGCTGCGCCTGCGCGTCGCGCTGCGGGTTGTCGTCGACAAAGTGCACCGGTCGGCCCATGACCACCCGTGTCGGCGCGCGGCCCAGCGCCTTTGCCGCACGCTGGCGCAACTCGGCGAGGAAGGTGGCCACGATGTCCTGAAAGCTGACCTGCTGGTGGTTGACCTCCGTCTTCTCCAGCAGCAGCGGGCTGCCCAGCAGGCTTTTGAGCGAACGCATCAGCCGCCCTTCCGAGCCGCTGAGGTATTGCCGCACGGCGTCGCGCCCGAAGTGCGTGCGGTGGTCTTCCGCGTTGAAGAACACGGCAGTGGGTATGGCCAGCGCTTCGCCCTCCAGCGGAATCAGACGCGACAGTCCGTGTGGCTCCGCCCAAGACACCGCCGAATTGGAGGTGCCGAAATCAATGCCGAGGGTGCCGTGTAGAGAGGACATCGTGAACAAAAGTGAGCTTGCCGCAGTGCTGCACGGAATGCAGCGGGCTGCGCAGTTTACCCACCTCGAAAGAGCGGTATTTCTAGACCGCGATCAGTTCGCGCACGCCGTCGGCGTCCATGTCTTGGCCCCGGCCGGTTTTCACCACTTCGCCGCGCGACATGACGCAATAAGTGTCGGCCAGTGATTTGGCGAAGTCGTAGTACTGCTCGACGAGCAGGATGGCCATGTCACCGCGCTGGGCGAGCATGCGGATGACGCGCTCGATGTCTTTGATGATCGAGGGCTGGATGCCTTCGGTCGGCTCGTCGAGGATGAGCAGTTTGGGGCCAGCGGCCAGCGCTCGGGCGATGGCGAGTTGCTGCTGCTGGCCGCCGGAAAGGTCGCCGCCACGGCGATGCAGCATCTGCTTGAGCACGGGGAACAGTTCGAACAGTTCTTGCGGCACGGTGGCGGCACCGGGCTTGTAGGCCAGCCCCATGTGCAGGTTTTCTTCAACGCTGAGGCGGGGGAAAATTTCGCGGCCCTGCGGCACATAGCCGATACCCAGCCGGGCGCGGGCGTCCGGGCGCAGGGTGTCGATGCGCGTGCCATCGAGGGAGATGCTGCCGCTCTTGATGCCCACCAGCCCCATGATGGACTTGAGCAGGGTGGTTTTGCCCACGCCGTTTCGTCCGAGCAGGGTGAGCACCTGGCCTTTTTCAAGGCGCAGGCTGACGTTGCGCAGGATGTGGCTGCCGCCGTAGTACTGGTTGACCGTGTCGATGTTGAGCATGGTGTGTGGCTGGTTCAGCGTCCAGATTCAGCGTCCAAGATAGACCTCGACCACGCGCTCATCGGCCTGCACCTGCTCCAGGCTGCCTTCGGCCAGCACGCTGCCTTCGTGCAGCACGGTGACTTTGTGGGCGATCTTGCGCACGAACTCCATGTCGTGCTCCACCACCATGAGGGTGTGCTTGCCGGCCAGCGAGATGAACAGTTCGGCGGTGCGGTCGGTTTCAAAGTCGGTCATGCCGGCCACGGGCTCGTCGAGCAGCAGCAGTTGCGGCTCGAGCATCAGCAGCATGCCGATTTCCAGCCATTGCTTCTGGCCGTGCGAAAGGTCACCGGCGCGGCGCGCAGCCTGGTCGTGCAGGCGGATTTGTTCCAGCACTTCTTCCACCCGCAGGCGTTGCGTGGCGCTCAGGCGGAAGAACAGGGTGTTGCGCGCGCGCTTGTCCGACTTGAGCGCCAACTCCAGGTTGTCCTGCACGCTGAGGTCTTCAAACACGGTGGGCTTCTGGAACTTGCGGCCCACGCCGGCGGCCACTACCTCGGCCTCGCGCAGCTTGAGCAGGTCGATGGTCTGGCCGAAAAAGGCTGTGCCCGAGTCGGGCCGCGTCTTGCCGGTGATGACGTCCATCATCGTGGTCTTTCCCGCGCCATTGGGGCCGATGATGCAGCGCAGTTCGCCCACGTCGAGCGAGAGGCTGAGCTTGTTGAGGGCGCGAAAGCCGTCGAAGCTCACGCTGATGTCGTCGAGATAAAGGGCTACGCCGTGGCTCAGATCCACGCCGGGCTGCATGATGTGGCCGTAGCCTGCGGTGGCATCACCGCTGAGTTCGGGCTGCGGCTCCTGGTACACGATCTCCCGCCAGTCGAGGTTAGCCACGGCGCGCCCTCCCAAGGTAACGCAGGGCCGCCCCAAGTTTCCTTGTTCCCCGCGGGGGGCGGGCTGGGCGCAGCTCGGCCCTGGGGGCTCTCAGTTGTTTGAACAGGCCGACGATGCCGTACGGCGCGTACAGCGTGACCACGATGAACAGCCCGCCCAGCACATACAGCCAGATCTGCGGCATGGCGACGGTCAGCCAGCTCTTGGCCACGTTCACGAGCACCGCGCCGATGATGGGGCCGATGAGCGTGCCGCGCCCGCCAATGGCCGTCCAGATGGCGATTTCGATCGAGTTGGAGGTGGACATTTCGCTGGGGTTGATGATGCCCACCTGCGGCGCATACAGCGCACCCGCAATGCCGCACATCATGGCCGAAATCGTCCAGACGCCGAGCTTGAACCACAGCGGGTTGTAGCCGCAGAACATGACCCGGCTCTCCGCATCGCGCACGGCGGTGAGCACGCGGCCGAACTTGCTGCGCACCAGCCAGCGCGAGAACAGAAACATGCCGATCAGGGTGAGGCTGCTGGCGACGAACAGCGACACCGTCATGCCGGCCGTGCCCATGGGAAAGCCCAGCAGCACCTTGAAATCAGTGAGGCCGTTATTGCCGCCGAAGCCGGTTTCGTTGCGGAAGAACAGCAACATGGCGGCATAGGTGAGCGCCTGGGTGATGATGGAGAAATACACCCCCTTGATGCGCGAGCGGAAGGCGAAGAAGCCGAAGATGAAGGCCAGCAGGCCAGGAGCTGCCACCGCGAGAAACAGCGCCCAGGCGAAATGTTCGGTGCCCACCCAGTACCAGGGGAAATGCGTCCACTGCATGAACTGCATGAAGTCGGGCAGATTGCCGCTGGCCGCATTCATCGCCCGGTTCAGGTACATGCCCATGGCATAGCCGCCCAGAGCGAAGAACAGGCCGTGGCCCAGCGACAGAATGCCGGCGTAGCCCCAGACCAGATCCATCGCCAGCGCCACCATGGCGTAGCAAAGAATCTTGCCCGACAGCCCGACCCAGTATTGCGACAGATGCAGGCTGCTGCCCTGCGGCAAGGCCAGCGCCAGCAGCGGTACCAGCACGGCGGCGATCAGCAGAAAGCCGATCAGCGCGGCCCAGCCCCACAGCGTCAGAAAGGCCGTGGGCGACTGCAATTGCACCCGCGGCGGCGGCACCAGCGTGCCGGATTCGTTGAGGATGGCGGCCATGGTTGTTCAGCTTTCCACGCTGCGGCCCTTGAGGGCGAACATGCCCTGCGGACGCTTCTGAATGAACAGGATGATGGCGACCAGCACGGCGATCTTCGCCAGCACCGCGCCGGCCACGCCTTCGAGCAGGGTGTTGGCCACCCCCAGACCCATGGCCGCCGCCACCGTGCCGGTGAGCTGGCCCACGCCGCCCAGCACCACCACCATGAAGCAGTCGACGATATAGCCCGTGCCCATCTCCGGGCTGACGTTGCCGATCTGGCTGAGCGCGCAGCCCGCCAGGCCCGCAATGCCGGTGCCCAGACCAAAGGCCAGCATGTCCACCCGCGCGATGCGCACCCCCACGCAGGAAGCCATCGGACGATTCTGCGTGACGGCGCGCACGAACAGGCCCAGCCGCGTGCGGCTGATGAGCAGCCACATGCCCAGCAGCACCACCACGGTGAAGGCGATGATCACCATGCGGTTGTAGGGCAGGATGAGATTGGCCATGAGGTTGAAGCCGCCGGACATCCACGGCGGGTTGTCCACCTGCACGTTCTGCGGCCCGAACAGGCTGCGCACGGCCTGGATCAGCACCAGACTGATGCCCCAGGTGGCCAGCAGGGTTTCGAGCGGTCGGCCGTAAAGACGGCGGATGATGGTGCGCTCGATGAGCATGCCGATGCCCCCCGCCACGACGAAGGAGAACGGCACCGCGGCGATGAGCGCATAGTGCACGTAGCCCGGCAGATAGTGCTGGAACAGGGTCTGCATCACATAAGTGGCGTAGGCGCCGATCATGATGAACTCGCCCTGCGCCATATTGATCACGCCCATCAGGCCGTAGGTGACGGCCAGGCCCAGCGCGGCCAGCAGCAGAATGCTGCCCAGACTGATGCCCGAGAACAGCGTGCCCAGCCGCTCGCCCCAGGCCAGCCGGCCGTCGATCTCGGAGAGGCTTTTTTCGATCTGGCTGCGCACCAGCGGAGACGACTCAATGTAGGCGCCGTCTTTCTTGTCCAGTCGCGAGAGCAACAGGGCGCGCACGGCGGGATAGTTGCTGGCCGCCAGTTGCTTGGCCGCGGCCAGGCGGTCGGCAGCGCTGGCGCTGGTTAGCAGGATGGCGGCGTGCAGCAGTTGCAGCCGCTGCACGATCTCCGGGTCTTTCTCGGTTTTCAGCGCCTGCTCCACCAGACCGCGATCGACCGAGGTGGGATCGTCCTGCAGTTGCTGCACGGCCTTGAGCCGCTGTGCGCGCTGCGGCGAAAACAGATCGAGTGCGGCTCGGGCCGATTGCAGCTCTTTGCGCACATAGTTGTTGTTGACCACCCCTTGCGCGTTGTCGCTGGGGGTGACGGCTTTGCCGGTGGCGAGGTCGATCCAGTCGTTGCCTTTTTGCACCTGCACCCTGTCGCCATCGATCTGCACGTCGCCGTCCAGCAGCTTGTGCAGAAAGTCGGCAAGTTGCGGATCGGGCTTGGCCACGGCCTTGTGCAGGGCGGCGATGCGGGCATCGGTGTCGCCGCTGGAAATGGCCAGCGCTTCCTGCGGGGGCAGGGCATGGGCTGGTGGCGTCAGGCCGAGCAGTAAACCGAACAACACCAGGCCGAGCGCCATGCGCAGCCATGCGCCGGGTCGGTCCCACTGAGAGCGCGTTGAGGTCATGGTCGTGAAGTTGACAGAGAAGGATCGATGCGTTCAAAAGACTCCCCACCCCAGCCCTCCCCGCGAGCGGAGAGGGAGTGATCGCCCCTTCCCCACGGCGTGGGGAAGGTTGGGAGGGGGAGTGTTTGCGTTGCCGAACGATCAGGCGTTTTTCGGCTTGGGGATGTAAGGGCTCCAGGACTCGCCCGGAACCAGTCCCTTGGACTTCCACACCACGTCGAACTGCGCCTTGTCGTTGATCTGGCCGATGAACACCGGCTTGCTCAAGTACTGGTTCTCCAGCACTTCGACGGTGTAGCCATCGGGAGCGGCGAACTTCTGCCCGATCAGCGCCTTGCGCACCTCGTCGGTCTTGGTGGACTTGGCCTTCTCGACCGCCTGCTTCCAAAGATGGATGCCGATGTAGGAGGCTTCCATCGGGTCGTCGGTGACCGGATAGTCTTTCAGCTTTTCCTTTTTCACCCAGTCCTGCCACGACTTGACGAACTTGGCATTGCGCGGATTCTTCAGCGACTCGAAGTAGTTCCACGCGGTGAGCTGGCCGACCAGGGGCTTGATGTCCATGCCCGCAATTTCCTGCTCGGCGATGGAGAAGCCGACCACGGGAATGTCGGTGGCCTTGATGCCCTGGTTGCCCAGCTCTTTGTAGAACGGCACGTTGGAATCACCGTTCACGGTGGAGATCACGCAGGTCGGGCCGGCCGAGGCGAACTTCTTGATGTCGGCCACGATGTTCTGATAGTTGCTGAAGCCAAACGGCGTATAGACCTCGGCGATGTCGCTGTCCTTCACGCCCTTGGAGTGCAGGAAGCCGCGCAGGATGGCGTTGGTCGTGCGGGGGTACACATAGTCGGTGCCCAGCAGGAAAAAGCGCTTGGCCCCGCCGCCGTCCTTGCTCATGAGGTATTCGGTGGCCGGAATGGCCTGCTGGTTGGGCGCGGCACCCGTGTAGACCACATGCTTGTTCTGCTCCTGACCCTCGAACTGCACCGGGTAGAACAGCAGGCCGTTCAACTCGTCGAGCACCGGCAGCACCGACTTGCGCGACACCGAGGTCCAGCAGCCGAAGATGGCCGCCACCTTGTCCTGACTGATGAGTTGGCGCGCCTTCTCGGCGAACAGCGGCCAGTTGGAGGCGGGGTCGACCACCACGGGCTCGATCCTATGTCCGTCCACCCCGCCAGCGGCATTGATCTCGGCAATGGTCATCAGGTCCACGTCTTTCAACGCGGTTTCGGAAATGGCCATGGTGCCCGAGAGCGAATGCAGAATACCGACCTTGATCGGTGCCTTGCTCGCGGCAATGGCGGGGAAGGGCAGGGTGCTGGCCGCCGCTGCGGCGACGGCGCCGCCAACGGTCTTGAGTGCGGTACGACGATCCATATTGGATTTCCTCCAGAGGTTGTGGTGGGGTGTGACACGGTGTGTCGTGCAAGTCGCGTGCCACGGTTTTGTCTGCCCCCCATTAGCGCGGGGAGACAGTTCGATGACACTTGGCCCGAACTTGCTCAGCGCGTGCCTGAACGCGCCCCGCAATCTGGTTTGAGGCACCACCGCGCGCATCAGCTCGATCGTCTTTGGTGCGTTCGCACCAAACCGGGGCAAACGGAGACCCGCACCGTTCCAGCAGGGGCCGCAGGTCTGCTTTTTGCTGCAGCACCGGCCTGCGCTTTCGATGTGGCCTCGCGTTAAGCTCACCTCACGATTCCCATTCCATCCGCCTCTCCATGGACCTCACCCCTCGCGAAAAAGACAAGCTGCTGATTTTCACCGCCGCGCTGCTGGCCGAACGCCGCAAGGCGCGCGGACTCAAGCTCAACGTGCCCGAGGCCATCGCCTACATCACCGCCGCGGTGATGGAAGGCGCGCGCGACGGCCGCACCGTGGCTGAGCTGATGAGCTATGGCCGCACCCTGCTCAGCCGCGACGAAGTGATGGACGGCGTGGCCG
>NZ_JBYCKI010000025.1:0-3761 GCF_057473305.1 Thiomonas sp. TH-17 | reverse complement strand
GCCGCGCTGGTGCTGGCCACGCTCACGGGGGAATCGGTGTTTCGCTTTCTCAAGTGGCCGAGGCTGGTGGGCTATGCGGCGGCGGGCATGATTCTGGCCGCAGGCGGCGCCGGGCTCAATGTGTATGAGCTGCAGAACAGCGCCCGCGCCATTGTCGATACGGCCCTGGCCGTGCTGCTGTTCGAGATTGGCCACCGGGTGAATCTGCGCTGGCTGCGTGCCAACCCCGCCCTGCTGGGCATGAGCCTGCTCGAATCGGCGTTGGGCTTTGGCGCGGTGTGGATCACCCTGGTGTTTCTGGGCTTCACCGCGCTGCAGTCGGCCATCGTGGCTG
Source organism: Thiomonas sp. TH-17 (assembly GCF_057473305.1). Classification (NCBI taxonomy): domain Bacteria; kingdom Pseudomonadati; phylum Pseudomonadota; class Betaproteobacteria; order Burkholderiales; genus Thiomonas; species Thiomonas sp. TH-17. Next base: position 3,427 of record NZ_JBYCKI010000025.1, on the reverse strand, counting down.
GGCTGCTCATGGCCACCTCGCCCGCCGTAGTGCTGCGCATCAGCAGCGAGTTTCGCACCAACGGGCAGGTGACCGAGCGCCTGCTGCTGCTCTCGGCCCTCAACACGTTTTACGCGCTGCTGGTCTGCAGCCTGCTGCTGGGCATGATGGACGCCGACGGCCCGCAGGGCGCGGCCGCCTCGGCGCTGCATCTGCTGTACCTGCTCGGCGGCTCGGTGCTGGCGGCGGCGCTGCTGGCCTGGGCGGTGAACTGGGTGGAGCGGCATTTCGACTTCCGCGACGAGGGCGGCGCGCTGATGCTCGTCGGCCTCATCGTGCTCACCCTTTCGCTCACCCGCATGCTCAACTGGTCGGCCCTGCTCACACCGCTGCTGGCCGGCGCGCTGCTGCGCTGGCGCAGCCCGCGGCCGCGGCTGTGGCCGCGCCACTTCGGCACCGCGGGCGGCGTGCTCATGGTGCTGCTCTTCCTCATTCTGGGTCTGAGCCTCAACGCCCGCATTCTGCTGGCGGGCGGGCTGGCGGCGGCACTGGTCATCGTGGTGCGGCTGGCGGCCAAGCTGGCCGGGGCGATGGCGTTTGGCCGCGTCAGCGGCGCGAGCTGGCGGCAGTCGGTCGCGCTGGGCCTGTCGCTCAACCCGGCCTCGGGCGTGAGCTTCGTGCTTGCGTTGAGTTTTCTCGGCAGTTCGGCCGGGGCGGCGCTGCACCCCATGCTGGCCGTCGCGTTCAGCGCCATCGCCCTGCTCGAACTGCTCGCCCCGCTGCTCACCCGATGGGCGCTGGGCTATAGCGGCGACATCGCTCCAGGCCCGGTCAGCCGCATCACGGGAGGCAGCGCATGAGTCTGGGCCCCTTCACCAAATCGGACGCTTTGAGCATCGGCGTGGAGCTGGAGCTGCAGATCGTCAACCGGCACAACTACGACCTCATGCCCTGCGCGCCCGACCTGCTGCGCTTGCTGCAAGGCCACAAGCTGCCCGGCGTGGTCACGCCGGAAATGACCGAGAGCATGATTGAGCTCGCCACCGGCATCTGCACCGGCTATGACGACGCCCTGGCCCAGCTCACCGAGATACAAGGCGCGCTGGTGGACGCCGCCAACAAGCTCGACGTGGGCCTGGCCGGCGGCGGCACCCACCCCTTCCAGCACTGGGCGCAGCAGCGCATCTTCGACAAACCGCGCTTTCTCCAACTCTCCGAGCTGTACGGCTACCTGAGCAAGCAGTTCACCGTGTTCGGCCAGCATGTGCACCTGGGCTGCCCCGACGCCGACACCGCGCTCTACACCCTGCACTGCATCTCACGCTTCATTCCGCACTTCATCGCCCTTTCGGCCTCGTCGCCCTATGTGCAGGGCGAAGACACCGGCTTTCACTCCGCGCGGCTGAACTCGGTGTTCGCCTTCCCGCTCTCGGGCCGGGCGCCCTTCGCCCTGACCTGGGAAGACTTCGAGCGCTACTTCGACAAAATGACCGCCACCGGCGTGGTCAAGAGCATGAAAGACTTCTATTGGGACATCCGCCCCAAGCCCGAATACGGCACCATTGAAGTGCGCGTGATGGACACCCCGCTCACCATCACCAAGGCCGCGCGCATCGCCGCCTACATCCAGACCCTGGGCGCCTACATTCAGCGCGAGCGGCCCTTCCAGCCGCAGGAAGACGACTACCTCGTCTACACCTTCAACCGCTTTCAGGCCTGCCGCTTCGGCTTCGACGGCACCTTCGTCGACCCCGCCACCCGCGAACACCGCACCCTGCGCGAAGACCTCATCCGCACCCTCGTCAAGCTGGAAGGCCACGCCACCGACTGCAAATCCGACGCGGCCCTGCGCGAGTTACTGGCCGACGTCAGCGCGCGCGGCAACGATGCCGAGTGGATACGCGATGTGTTTTCGCGCGAGCATCACCTGCCCGAGGTGGTGCGGCAGCAGGCGGGGCGGTGGATGGAATGACGGTGTCGTCCTCTTGCGAGGCCGTCACGGCGAGAAGTCCCACGGATTGACGAGGGGCACACCCGAGAACTTGAAATCCGCGACATTGCGAGTGACCACCGTCATGCCATGCACCAGAGCGGTTGCCGCGATCAGAGCATCGCGCCCGCCGCGCCTGTCGGGCACATGCGGCCGGGCGCAACGTTGTGCCACGGCAGTATCGGCAGGCAGGGTTCGCCCGGCGAACTCGGGCAATACCTGCTGCTCAAGCCATGAGCGCAGCATGGCCCCCTGGGTCACATCCTTACGCTCAATCGACAGAACGCCAAGCTCCAGCTCCATGATGGTGATGGCGGACACAAAAAGGTCGGCCGCATCCACGCTTTGCGTCCATGCGCTCACGTTCGCATCAGCCTTGCCAGACCGCACCTTGCGCAGTTCGGACACCACATTGGTATCGAGAACAAACATCATGACAAATCGGCGGGCCGGGGTTTGATGGAAACACGAGGCGGCTCAAACTCGATGTCGGCAACAGCAGGCATTGCCAGCGCATCGGCAATATTGCGCCGCTGCTTTGTGAGCCGTTGATACTCCTGAAAGCTCATCAAAACATGGGCCGGTCGGCCTCGATCTGTGATGAACACCGGCCCGTTGTTTGCAGCCCGCTTTGCCTCGCTCGCCCCTTGGTTGAACTCGCGGCTGGATAAAGTGGTAATAGTCATGACGGCACCTCCGAAAGACAGATTGTAGTCATGTTTCTATATTCGCGGGGGCGCAACACGCCGCGTCAGCGCCCGCGGCAACGATGCCGAGTGGATACGCTGTGTTTTCGCGCGAGCATCACCTGCCCGAAGTCGTGCGGCAGCAGGCGGGGCGGTGGATGGCGGCTGCCACGTGAGTCTATTCCGACCTGTCAACGCTATTTCTGCGGCATAAGAAGGCTTGTCACGCGCCCACAGTACGCCAATGGCGTATCATTAAACAATGGAGTTCATTGAAACACCAACCTTCACCCGCGGCAGATCACCGCGCTGCTCCCGGATGATGCCTATCGTGGCTTGCAGAATCTGATTCTGGAGAACCCAGAGCGAGGCGATTTGATAGTCGGGGGCGGCGCGATGCGCATCAGGTGTTGATGCTCGTGGCCTATCCGAAATCCAGGCAAGACACCCTGAGCGATGCCGAGTTGGCCATCCTGCGCCGACTCATCGAGGAGATCTGATCATGGACAAGACCCTATTCGACGATCTGGTGCAAAGCCTCAACGAGGCCAAAGCGATCACCACCGGCCAAACGCAGGCCAGCCGACGCATCGTGCTGCAGGCTGAGGATGTGCGCCAGGTACGCGAGCACTGACCTGCCCCCTTGCGCCGTACCAACGTTAAGTCAGGAGTCCAGGTTGCAAGGTTAATTCACCTCGTTGGGGGTTGCGGGGTGAGCAGCATCGCCAGCGCGCTGGCGATGCTGCTCGGCGAATCGCGCCGGAGGTATCCG
>NZ_JBYCKI010000024.1:0-8124 GCF_057473305.1 Thiomonas sp. TH-17 | reverse complement strand
TCGGCATCGAGCAGCAGCCCGGTCTGTGGGTGCCGACCTACGCCGATTTCGCCCGGCGCTGGAACGAGGACAAACAGCCGCTGGCGCTGATGTCGCCATCCACCCTGCCCGCGCTGCAGGCGCTGCATATGCCGATGACGGTGATCTACCGCGCCCCGCGCTTCGTCGTCATCGCCAAACCGGGGCAAGACTACGGCGCGGCCGCCCAGGCCGCAGCGGCGCGACTGCAGGCGGACTGGAACGCTGGGCCGTCGCTGGTTTCCCCGCAAGCTGAAGCCGGAGCCCAGCGGTGAGCGCGGTCGCCTTTGGCCTGGTGCTCGCTGGCGTGCTGCTCAACGCTGCGGCGCAGTTGCTCATCAAATCGGGGGCGGAAACGGCGGGGCATTTCAGTTTCACCGCAGGTCATATCTGGCACGCCATGCTGCACTTCGCGCTGCAATGGCAGATTCTGCTGGGCTTGACGTTCTACGCGGTTTCCGTCGTGGTGTGGATACTGGCGCTCACCCGGGTGCAGGTCTCCATCGCCTATCCCATGCTGTCGCTTGGCTATGTGGTGACCGCCTTCGCGGCGTGGTGGCTGTTCGGCGAGGCACTCACCGCACAGAAACTCGTCGGCATTGCCGTGATCATCGTGGGCGTCATCATCGTTGCCCGAGCCTGAATTCACCCGTATGAATCCGCAAGACATTCTTCCCTTCACCCGCCCGGACATCGACGAAGACACCATTGCCGGTGTCGTCGAAGTGCTGCGTTCCGGGTGGATCACCAGCGGCCCCTGGTGCGCCCGGTTCGAGCAGGCGCTGTCCGAGTATTTCGGCGGCCGCCCGGTGCTCGCCTATTCCTCCGGCACCGTCACCATGGAGATCGCGCTCAAGCTGCTGGGCGTCGGTCCGGGCGATGAAGTCATCACCACGCCGCTGTCCTGGGTGGCCACGAGCAATGTGGTCCTGGCGGTTGGCGCCACGCCCGTGTTCGTCGACATCGATCCGGCCACCCGCAATATCGATGCAAACCGCATCGAGGCGGCCATCACCCCGCGCACGCGGGCGATCCTGCCCGTTCATCTGGCCGGGCTGCCCGCCGACCTGGACGCGATCTACGCCATCGCCGCCCGCCATGGTCTGCGCGTCATTGAAGACGCGGCCCAGGCCATCGGCAGCCTGTGGAAACACCAGCGCATCGGCAGCTTTGGCGACTTCGCCTCGTTCAGCTTCCATCCGAACAAGAACATCACCTCCATCGAAGGCGGCTGCCTGGTGCTTCCGGCCGATGCCGACGTCGATCTGGCCCGCCGCCTGCGCCTGCAAGGTGTGCAACGCAGCGGTCTGGACGGCATGGACGTCGATGTGGTCGGCGGCAAGTCCAACCTCACCGACGTGGCCGCGCGCGTGGGCTGGGGGCAGTTGCAGCACGTCGAACGCTTCAACGCCCGCCGCCGCGATCTGGCGCAGCGCTATTTCGCCGCGTTCGATGCCCTTGGCGTCGAGGCAAGGGGCGTGCAACTGCCGCCACGTGATTTCATTCAGAGCAACTGGCATATGTTCCAGATCGTGCCGCCACCGCAGGTGCAACGCGCCGCCCTGATGCAGGCGCTCAAAGACCGTGGCATCACCACTGGCGTGCACTATCCGCCCATCCACCTGTTCAGCCTTTACCGCGAGCGCGGCCACAAACCCGGCGACTTTCCGCACGCCGAAGCCGTGGGCGCGTCCATTCTCACCTTGCCGCTTTTTCCTGGCATGCTTGACAGCGATGTGACGCGGGTGACTGACGCCCTCGACACCGTGCTGCGACAATTCGGCTTATGAATCTGCATGCTCACCCCGCCGTTTCGGTGGTCGTTCCCGTCTACAACGAAGAGGCCGGACTCGCCGCACTGTTCGCCCGCCTCTACCCCGCGCTCGATGCGCTGAACGAGCCGTACGAAATTCTGTTCGTCAACGACGGCAGCCGCGACCGCTCGGCCGCGCTGCTGGCCGCGCAGCAACGTCTGCGCCCGGACGTCACCCGCGTGGTGCTGTTCAACGGCAACTACGGCCAGCACATGGCCATCCTCGCGGGCTTCGAACACACCCGCGCGCCCATCGTCGTCACTCTCGATGCCGATCTGCAGAATCCGCCCGAAGAGATCGGCAAGCTCGTCGCCAAAATGCGCGAGGGCTACGACTATGTCGGCACCATTCGCCGCATGCGCCAGGACAGCCGGTTTCGCCGCTATGCCAGCCGGGCGATGAACTGGACGCGCGAAAAAATCACCAGCGTGCGCATGACCGACCAGGGCTGCATGCTGCGCGCCTACGGCCGCGACGTCGTGGACACCGTGAATCGCTGCACCGAGTCCAACACCTTCGTGCCCGCGTTGGCCTACACCTTCGCGCTCAAACCCACCGAAATCGAAGTGGCCCACGAAGAGCGTCTGGCGGGCCAGTCCAAATACTCGTTGTTCAAGCTGATTCGCCTGAACTTCGATCTGGTCACCGGGTTTTCTCTGGTGCCGCTGCAGCTCATGTCTTACTCGGGCATTTTGCTGGCGCTCGCTTCCGGCGCGCTGTTTCTCTACCTCATGGTGCAGCGCTTCGTCGAAGGCTCGCAGGTGCAGGGGGTCTTTACCCTGTTCGCCATCACCTTCTTCCTGCTCGGCGTGGTGCTGTTCAGCATCGGCCTGCTGGGGGAATACATCGGCCGCATCTATGAGCAGGTACGCGGCCGTCCGCGCTATCTCGTGCAGGCCGTGTTGCAGGATCTGCCCCCCGAGCCAGGCGTGTTCGTGCCACATGTCTCGCAGACGGCCAACGCTGCGCAACCATCCCCCGCCCCGCTGCCGTGAACGCCGTCGTCTTCGCCTATCACAACGTCGGCGTGCGCTGCCTCAAAACACTGCTCGCGCGGGGCGTGCAGGTGCAACTGATCGTCACCCACCCGGACAGCCCGACCGAAACCCTGTGGTTTGATCGCGTGGCCGACGTGGCGGCAGAAGCCGGCATTCCCGTGGCCTATGTGGACGACGCGGTTGACGCGGCCCTGATCGATCGGGTCGCGGCGCTTTCGCCCGACTATCTGTTTTCCTTCTACTTCCGCCGCATGCTGCCCGCGCGGTTGCTGGCCGCAGCAAAAATCGCCGCGCTCAATATGCATGGCTCTCTGCTGCCCAAATACCGCGGGCGAGTTCCGGTGAACTGGGCCGTGCTGCACGGCGAAACCGAGACCGGCGCCACGCTGCACATTATGGAAGCCAAGCCGGATGCGGGCGACATCGTCGCGCAGCAGGCCGTACCCATCCTGCCTGACGACACCGCCAAGGAGGTGTTCGACAAGCTCACCGTGGCCGCCGAAATCGCGCTGTGGAACGTCCTGCCGCAGTTGATGCGTGGGGAAGTGCCGCGTCGCTGTAACGATCTGTCCGTCGGCAGTTATTTCGGCGGCCGCAAGCCCGAAGACGGTCGCATCGACTGGACCCAGACGGCGCAATCGGTTTACAACCTCATCCGCGCCGTGGCCCCGCCCTACCCCGGCGCATTTTTCGATCAACTCGGCCGCCGTTTCATCGTGGCGCGCGCCCGCATCGCGTCACCAGCACTCCGCGCGCGAATCGACGGCAAAAACGCGGTCGGCCTGCATATCGCAGACGAACAACTCCTGGCCCGGACTGGCGATGGCGGCGCACTCCACATCGTCGAACTGTGGGATGCCGACCGACCTGGCATTCCCTTGGGCAAACTACAAATTTCGGAACTCGCAACACAGCAATCATGAAAAAAGTCCTCATCCTCGGCGTCAACGGTTTCATCGGCCATCACCTCTCCATGCGCATCCTCGCCACCACCGACTGGCAGGTGTATGGCATGGACATGAACGCCGACCGCGTGGAAGACCTCACCGCCAACAAGCGTTTCAAATTTTTCGAAGGCGACATCACCATCAACAAGGAGTGGATCGAATACCACGTACGCAAGTGCGACGTGATCCTGCCCTTGGTCGCCATCGCCACGCCGGCCACTTACGTGAAGGCGCCGCTGCGGGTGTTCGAGCTCGACTTCGAGGCCAATCTGCCCATCGTGCGCGCGGCGGTAAAGCACAAGAAGCATCTGGTGTTCCCGTCCACCTCCGAGGTGTACGGCATGAGCGGCGATGCCGAATTCGATCCCGAGAATTCGCCGCTGGTCTACGGCCCGATCAACAAACCGCGGTGGATCTACGCGTGCTCCAAGCAGTTGATGGATCGCGTCATTGCCGGTTACGGCCAGCAGGACGGCCTGAACTACACCCTGTTCCGCCCGTTCAACTGGATCGGCGCCGGGCTGGACAATATTTTTTCGGCGAAGGAAGGCAGCTCCCGCGTCGTCACCCAGTTCCTGGGCCATATCGTGCGCGGCGAGACCATCAGCCTGGTCGATGGCGGTCACCAGAAGCGCGCCTTTACCGACATTGACGATGGCATCGACGCGCTGATGAAAATCATCGAAAACAAGAACGGCGTGGCCAGCGGTCAGATCTACAACATCGGCAATCCGGCCAACAATCATTCAGTGCGCGAACTCGCCGACATGATGCTGCGCCTGGCTGCCGACATGCCCGAATACGCCGAATCCGCCAAAAACGTGAAGTTGGTGGAAACCAGCTCGGGCGCGTATTACGGCGCGGGTTATCAGGACGTGCAGAACCGCGTACCCAAAATCACCAACACCATGCGCGACCTCGACTGGGCGCCCAAGGCCGACATGCAGACCGCACTGCGCAAGATCTTCGACGCCTACCGCGGCCAAATCGCCCAGGCCCGGGCGCTGATGGAAGAAACGGGCAATTGACTCGGCGCCCCTCCACACTCGCTGCAGTGATGGCCATGCGATTGCCCATACAATGCCAATTGACGGGCCGCCTCGCATCGCGGCGCGGTGAACTTGGTCAGGTCGGGAACGGAGCAGCCACAGCCGTTTACCGTGAGTGCCGGGGGAACGGCTCGTCACCCCAACACCCTTGCCTGCCCGCTGCGTCTGATGCGCGCTTGTTCATCGGCAACCCAAAGGCTTTTTGTCCCGGCGTTGATGCCGTATCCACCAGACACGTTCAGCGCCCTAGCGGCAACTTGTGTCAAAATCCCCATCAAATCTTTCTATCGAGGTGACCATGGCTAGCGAACTGATCAAACACACCAACGACGCCGATTTCGAGCAAGACGTGCTGAAGTCCGGTGTTCCCGTTCTCGTGGACTTCTGGGCCGAGTGGTGCGGGCCTTGCCGCATGATCGCTCCCACGCTCGACGAGATGGCCAGCGAATACCAGGGCAAGCTCGCCATCGTGAAGGTCAATGTGGACGAGAACCGCAGCATCCCCGCCAAGTTTGGCATTCGTGGCATTCCCACCCTGCTGCTGTTCAAGAACGGCGAGCTGGCTGGCAATAAAGTGGGCGCTGCCTCCAAATCCCAACTGACTGCTTTCGTCGACGCCCATCTATAATTTCTTCATTGCGCGGTGCAGTTCGCAATCCTCAAGCATCGCACCGCGCAACACTCAGGTTGAGCCGCCGCTCCAGGCGACTCAATCGCCGTGACACCCTGCCGTGCACCCTTGGCACGGCCCACACTCCCTCACGATTCCTTTTGCTGCTTGCGCGTGCCGCTCTGAGGCATGCACCGTCTGACGACGGATCCGGCGCAGCCTCCCCTTCCCGAGCTTTTCATCATGCATCTGTCCGAACTCAAAGCGACGCACGTCTCCAAGCTGCTTGAAATGGCGCAGTCGTTCGAGATTGAAAACGCCAGCCGCCTGCGCAAGCAGGAACTGATGTTTGCCATCCTCAAAAAGCACGCACGCACTGGCGAGCAGGTGTTCGGCGACGGCTGCCTTGAAGTTCTGCCAGACGGCTTCGGTTTTCTGCGAGCGCCTGAATCGAGCTATATGGCGTCACCCGACGACATCTACATCTCGCCCAGCCAGATCCGCCGCTTCAATCTGCACACCGGCGACTCGATCGAGGGCGAGGTGCGGGTGCCCAAGGATGGCGAGCGCTACTTTGCCTTGGTGAAGGTCGACCGCGTCAACGGCGTGACCCCGGAGGAAAACAAGAACAAGATCATGTTCGAGAACCTCACGCCGCTGTTCCCGACGGAGCACATGCGTCTGGAACGCGACATCAAGGGCGAAGAAAACATCATCGGCCGCGTGATCGACATCGTGGCCCCGATCGGCAAAGGCCAACGCGGTCTGCTGGTGGCCCCGCCCAAAAGCGGCAAGACCGTGATGCTGCAGTCCTTGGCCCACGCCATCACCTCCAACCATCCGGAAGTCGTTCTCATCGTGCTGCTGATTGACGAGCGCCCGGAAGAAGTGACCGAAATGCAGCGCTCGGTGCGGGGTGAAGTGGTCAGTTCCACCTTCGACGAGCCCGCCGTGCGACACGTGCAGGTTGCCGAAATGGTGATCGAGAAGGCCAAACGCCTGGTCGAGTTGAAGAAGGATGTGGTCATTCTGCTCGACTCCATCACGCGTCTGGCCCGTGCCTACAACACCGTGGTGCCGACCTCGGGCAAGATTCTCACCGGCGGGGTGGATGCCAACGCTCTGCAGCGCCCCAAGCGCTTTTTCGGCGCGGCACGCAATATCGAAGAGGGTGGATCGCTGACCATCATCGGCACTGCGCTGGTCGATACCGGCAGCCGCATGGACGAAGTGATCTATGAAGAATTCAAGGGCACCGGCAATATGGAAATCCACCTGGATCGCCGTCTGTCGGAAAAGCGCGTTTATCCCGCCATGCTCATCAACCGCTCGGGCACACGCCGCGAGGAACTGCTACTCAAGCCGGAAATCCTGCAAAAAGCCTGGATTCTGCGCAAGCTGCTCTATCCCATGGACGAGATTCAGGCGATGGAATTCCTGCTCGACAAGATGAAGCAGACCAAGAACAACGCCGAATTCTTCGATATGATGCGTCGAGGCGGTTGATCACCCAAAAAATCTGCGACAATGTTGCGTTTTGCCAAGTACCGGCGGTTTGCAACAACCGTGTGCAGCGATGGTTTGCAATAACCACAGGCGTCGGCGGCTAGCGTTTGATCGTCAAGATCGTTACCCAAGGAACCCCCATGAAATCAGGAATCCACCCCCAGTACCGCGAAGTCTGCTTCCTCGACCTGTCCACTGGTTCGCAGATTCTCATCTCGTCCACCGCGCAGACCCGCGAAACCATCAAGCTCGACGATGGCCGCGAGGTTCCCTTGTACAAGGTGGAAACCAGCGGTGAGTCGCATCCTTTCTACACCGGCAAACAAAAGAGCATCGATACACTGGGCGGCCGCGTCGAGAAGTTCCGCCAGAAATTCGCCAAGGCAGCGGGCAAGGCCTGAGGCGCATCGCGCGCCTTTCGCGTCACGGGGTTGTACGCAACAACCCCTGAGTTTCACCCCATAACGGGCAGCCTGGCTGCCCGTTGTTGTTTCCCACGCATCTGCACCTCTCATCCGCCATTGCACTCGCCATGAGCTCGCCGTTTTCTCACGGACAGACCCGCAGACCGCCGGCGCGCCCCTCGCTGCAGCCGGGCGCCGTGGGCAAGCTGTCGCGGCCGCTGCTTCTGCTCCTGTGTGCGGCCTACCTTCTTCCGGGATTCATCGGCCGCGATCCCTGGCGCACGGATGGCCTGAGTTTCGCGGTGATGTGGCAGATGGCGCAGGGTCTCACCTCCTGGGTTCATCCCACGCTGTACGGGCAGGCGGTCAGTGGCGGCTGGCTGGCCCACTGGCTGGGGGCGGGATCGATACAACTCCTGGGTTCCTGGCTGGGGCCAGTGCTGGCGTCGCGGGTGCCGTTCATGCTGGCATTAGCGGCGAGCATGAGCCTGACGTGGTACGCCGCATTTCACTTCGCCCGCCAAGACGACGCCCAACCGGTGCGGCCCGCGTTTGGTCCGCCCATCGCTCCCAGCGACTATGCCCGCGCCATTGCCGATGGCGTGCTGCTGACCTTGCTGGCCACGCTGGGCCTGCTGGGTCGCGGTCACGAAGCCTCGACCCAGGTCGTGCAACTCGCCGCAGTGAGTGGCATCTTGCTGGGGGTATCGCTGCTGCCGCGCAAGCCCTGGAAATCGGCCAGCCTGATCGCCACGGGCTTGCTGTGTCTGGCGCTGAC
>NZ_JBYCKI010000023.1:0-3323 GCF_057473305.1 Thiomonas sp. TH-17 | reverse complement strand
GGCAAGACGACGCTGATGCGGATTCTGACCGGCCTCCTGGTGCCGAACGCCGGCCACGTCACCTTGGCAGGCTATGACGTGGTCAAGGACAACGACGCCATCCACGTCGCCAGCGGCTACATGCCGCAACGCTTTGGCCTGTACGAAGACCTGTCGGTGATGGAGAACATGCGCCTGTATGCGCAGTTGCACGGCATGGATGCGTACCGCAACGCCGATCTGTTTGCCGAGCTGCTGGACTTCACGCGGCTCGGACCCTTCACCAAGCGCTTGGCCGGCAAGCTCTCCGGCGGTATGAAGCAGAAGCTGGGCCTTGCGTGTGCGCTCATGGCGCGGCCCAAAGTGCTGCTGCTGGACGAGCCGGGCGTGGGTGTCGACCCGGTCAGCCGCCAGGATTTGTGGCGCATGGTGCAGGCGCTGACCGACGAGGGCATGGCCGTGGTCTGGTCCACCGCCTATCTCGACGAAGCCGAGCGCTGCGAGAGCGTGCTGTTGCTGAACCAGGGACAGCTCCTGTTCGATGGCCCGCCGCAGCAACTCACCGCGCAGCTCGAAGGCCGCAGTTTCCGTCTGGAAGACGTCGGTGCCGAGCGCCGAGCGGTCCTGACCCAGGCACTCGACCTGCCCACCGTGAGCGATGGCGTGATCCAAGGCGCCGGCGTGCGCGTGGTGTTGCGCGAGGGCGCGGACGCAGGGCAGCTCCAGGCCCTGTCCGATCAGGCGCAGGTGCGGCTGGCGCAGGTGCCTGCGCGCTTCGAAGACGCCTTCATCGATCTGCTCGGTGGCGGCCCCGGCGGCACGTCGACGCTGGCCGAGCGTCTGCCCCCGGTTGAGCTGGGTTTCGACATTGCCGTGTCGTGCCGAAACCTCACCAAGCGCTTCGGCGAGTTCACCGCCACCGACAACGTCAGCTTCGAGGTGCAAAAGGGCGAAATCTTCGGCCTGCTCGGCCCCAACGGTGCCGGCAAGTCCACCACCTTCAAGATGCTGTGCGGCCTGTTGAAACCCACTGCTGGCGAAGCGCATGTGGTGGGCCATGATCTGCGCCGCGCCACCGGCGCAGCCAAGAGTCGGCTCGGCTACATGGCGCAGAAGTTTTCGCTCTACGGCCTGCTCTCGGTGCAGCAGAACCTGGAATTCTCGGCCGGCGTCTACGGACTGGAAGGCAACACCCGGCGCGAGCGCATTGCCGAGATGATCGAAACCTTCGATCTGGGCGACTGGCTGTCCGCCACGCCCGATTCCCTGCCGCTGGGCCACAAGCAGCGCCTGGCATTGGCTTGTTCGCTGATGCACCGGCCGCCCGTGCTGTTCCTGGATGAACCCACTTCGGGCGTGGACCCGATCACCCGGCGCGAATTCTGGACCCACATCAACGGACTGGCCCGCAAGGGCGTGACCATCATGGTCACCACCCACTTCATGGACGAGGCCGAATACTGCGACCGCGTGGCCATGCTCTCGCGTGCGCAACTGATCGCGCTGGATACGCCCGACGCGCTCAAACGTTCGGCGGTCAGCCCCGAACGACCCGACCCGACGATGGAGGACGCTTTCATTCACCTGGTGGAGTCGTCAGACCGCGAGCTGGAGGCCGCCACATGAACGGCGCCACAATGCACAAAGACGGAAGTGGCCCCCTGCAGACCGACTTGCGCCGTTTTGATCTGCGGCGCTTGGGCGCCCTGGTGACCAAGGAAAGCTACCAGGCGCTGCGCGACCCCTCGACGCTGCTGATCGCGTTCGTGCTGCCAGTGGTGTTGCTGCTGCTGTTCGCCTATGCGGTGTCGCTGGATGCGAAGGATGTCCGTGTCGGCGTGGTCCTGGAGTCGCCCGGCGCATCGGCACACTCGCTGGCCGCAGCGTTTTCGGGCACCCGCTTCCTGAATACGCACTTCGCCCATGACCGGCGCGAAGTGGCCGACCAACTGGTCTCAGGCGACCTGCGCGGCTACGTGGTGATTCCGCAGGATTTCGAGCAGCGTCTGGCCCAGCGTGGCAGCGAGCCGCTGGTGCAGATCGTCACCGATGGCTCCTACCCCAATACCGCCAACTACGTCGAGAACTACGCCCGTGGCGTGGTCCAGTCCTGGCGTGCCGGACTGGACGTCGGAGCACCAGCGCAGGCCGTCATGCTGGAACCGCGCTACTGGTTCAACCCCGAGCTGGAAAGCCGCCGCGCACTGATTCCCGGTGCCATCGCCATCGTCATGACCATCATCGGCACCATGCTGACTGCACTGGTGGTGGCGCGTGAATGGGAGCGCGGCACCATGGAGGCGGTGCTGTCCACGCCGGCCTCGGTGGCCGAAATCCTGATCGGCAAGCTGCTGCCGTACTTCGTGCTCGGCATGCTGTCCACGCTGGGTGCGGCGGCGCTGGCGGTGTTCGTGTTCGGGGTCCCGATGCGGGGCTCGCTGGCGGCGCTGCTGCTGCTGTCGGCGGTGTTCATGGTGCCGGCGCTGGGTCAGGGTCTGCTGATTTCCTCCTTGGCACGCAACCAGTTCCTGGCAGCGCAGATCGCGCTGTTCACGGGCTTCCTGCCGGCCTTCATGTTGTCGGGCTTTCTGTACGAGATCGACGCCATGCCGGCACCGATCCGCGCCATCACCTTGGTGGTTCCGGCGCGCTACTTCGTCGATTCGCTGAAGACGGTGTTCCTGGCCGGCGACATCTGGGCCGTGTTCCTGCCCAACCTGGCGGCCATGGCGGCGATCGGGGTGCTGTTCTTCGTGATCGCCAAGCGCGCCACGCGCAAGAACCTGGAGTGACGCGATGTTGACTTCCGCATTCTCGTTCACCCGCCTGCGCGCCCAGTTCATCAAGGAAGTACTCAGCGTCCTGCGCGACCCGCGCAGCCGCATGGTGGTGTTCGTGCCGCCGATCCTGCAGTTGCTGGTGTTTGCCTTTGCCGCGACGCTGGAAGTGCGCAACGTCGATATCGCCGTCTACGATCAGGATGCGGGGCGGTGGTCGCACGAGTTGGTACAGCGCCTGGACAGCGCCCGCTTCATCACCCACGTCCGGCATGTCGACAGCCAGCAGCAGCTACACGAGCTGATCGACCGTGGCGAGGTGATCGCCGCGCTTGCCATTCCGGTGGATTTTTCGCGCTCCATCGCCGCCGGCGAAAGTGGCCGCGCGCAGGTACTGGTCGATGGCCGGCGCAGCAACTCCGGGCAGATCACCGTAGCCTATCTGTCCACCATCGCCGCCGATGTCGGCGCCGAGGTCGTGCCCGACGCCCAGGCACCAACGCCCGTGGTCGTGCGCCACTGGTTCAACCCGAATCTGGTCTACCGCTGGTTCATCGTGCCCGGCCT
>NZ_JBYCKI010000022.1:0-21553 GCF_057473305.1 Thiomonas sp. TH-17 | reverse complement strand
TGATTGCTCCATTAAATATGACATATCCGCAGGCGGTCTGACGATGAACCAGACACTTTCAAGCCCACGCACACGAGTTTTGCGGCATTCGCCCATCTGAGCCAAACACACGCGACTGCAGCTTGCGCCACAGGTTTGTTCACCGCCAAAAAGCAGGAACGCACTTCTCGCCTTTGCTGCACCAGCTCCATTTGAACCAGCGCAGCAAAGGCTGTTTATTTCTTCTTCTTCGGCGAGATGACCATGATCATCTGGCGCCCTTCCAGCTTGGGCATCTGCTCAACCTGGCCGACATCTTCGACATCGGCCTTCACCCGCTCCAGCACGCGCATGCCGATGTCCTGGTGGGTAATTTCACGCCCACGGAAGCGCAGACTCACCTTGCCTTTATCACCTTCTTCCAGAAAACGACGCAGGTTACGCAACTTGATCTGGTAATCGCCATCATCTGTTGCCGGACGGAATTTGACTTCCTTGATCTGGATTTGCTTTTGCTTGGCCCGGGCTTCGTGGTTCTTTTTTTGTTCTTCGTATTTGAACTTGCCGTAATCCATCAAGCGACAGACCGGAGGCGATGCGGTTGGCGCAATTTCCACCAGGTCCACATCATGCTGCTCGGCGAGTCTGAGCGCCTCGGTGAGAGAAACCACTCCGAGCGCCTCGCCCTCAGGCCCGACTAAGCGGAGTTCGGGAAGCGTGATTTCGCGATTCAGACGATGCGCGCGTTTTTCCGGTGTATTACGGCTCTGGAACGTAGCGATGGCTCAAACCTTTCAATTCATTTAGACAAATGTGCTGCCCCAACAGAGTTCTTACTGCTGGGCTGATCCGCGTGACTGCACTTCCTGGGAGAGTTTTTGCGTCAGCGCCTCCAGGGACAGCACCCCGAGGTTGACATTGCCGCGTGCCCGTACCGCAACAGTTGCTGCGTCTCGCTCTTGGTCACCGACCACAAGCAAGTAAGGCACTTTGTTCAATGCATTCTCACGTATTTTATAGTTGATTTTTTCGTTGCGCAAATCCAACTCGACTCTAAAGCCTTGTTTTGTCAGCGCTTGTGCAACAGATCGTGCGTAATTGGCTTGGGCGTCGGTGATGTTCATCACGACGGCCTGAACCGGTGCGAGCCACAGCGGCATGGCGCCAGCATAGTGCTCGATCAGCACGCCGATGAAACGCTCCATCGAGCCGACAATCGCCCGGTGCAGCATGACCGGGCGCACCCGCTGCGAATGCTCGTCGACATACTCAGCATCCAGCCGCTCGGGCATCATGAAGTCGACCTGCATGGTGCCCACTTGCCAGGCGCGGCCGATTGAGTCTTTCATGTGGTATTCAATTTTCGGGCCGTAGAACGCGCCCTCGCCCGGCAACTCCTGCCACGCCACGCCGCAAGCCTGCAAGGCCGCGCGCAACGCGGCCTCGGCTTTGTCCCAAACGGCTTCTTCGCCGATGCGTTTTTCTGGGCGCAAGGCGATTTTCAGTGCAATCTCGGTGAAGCCGAAGTCGGTGTAGACCTGCATGGCCTGCTGGTGAAAGGCCGTTACCTCGGCCTCGATTTGATCTTCGGTGCAAAAAATATGGCCGTCATCCTGCGTGAAGCCGCGCACGCGCAACAGACCGTGCAGCGCGCCAGAGGGCTCGTTACGATGGCATGAGCCAAATTCGCCATAGCGGATGGGCAGATCGCGATAGCTGCGCAGACCTGAATTGAAAATCTGGATATGACCAGGGCAGTTCATCGGCTTTACCGCGAACTGGCGCTTTTCGGACTCAGTGAAAAACATGTTCTCCGAGTAGTTATCCCAGTGGCCAGAGCGCTTCCACAAGCTCACATCGAGAATCTGTGGCCCCTTGACTTCGTGGTAGCCGCTATCGCGATAGACCTGCCTCATGTACTGCTCGACAGCCTGCCACAGCGCCCAGCCTTTGGGATGCCAGAAAGCCAGCCCCGGCGCCTCTTCCTGGAAATGGAACAGGTCGAGTTCCTTGCCCAGCTTGCGGTGGTCGCGCTTTTCCGCCTCGGCCAAGGCGTGCAGGTAGGCGTCCTGATCTTCTTTCTTGGCCCAGGCGGTGCCGTAAATCCGCTGCAATTGCGCGTTGCGATGGTCGCCGCGCCAATAGGCGCCTGCCACCTTCATCAGCTTGAATACCTTCAGCCGCCCAGTCGACGGCACGTGCGGGCCGCGGCAAAGATCGGTGAAAGCCCCTTCGGAATACAACGACACGTCCTCACCCGCAGGAATGCTGGCGATGATTTCGGCTTTGTAATGCTCGCCGAGCGACTTGAAATAGTCGACCGCTTCGTCACGCGGCAGCACTTTGCGGTGCACCGGCTCATCCTTGCGCGCAAGTTCGGCCATGCGCGCCTCGATCTTTTCGAGATCTTCAGGCGTGAAGGGCCGCTTGTAGGCGAAGTCGTAGTAGAAGCCGCGATCGATCACCGGGCCGATGGTCACTTGCGCATCGGGATACAGGTCTTTGACGGCGTAGGCCAGAAGGTGGGCGGTCGAATGCCGAATCACCTCCACCCCCTCGGCATCCTTGTCCGTGACGATGGCTACCTCGGCATCTTGCGAAAGGCGGTAGCTGGTATCGACCAGCTTGCCGTCAACTTTTCCGGCCAAAGCCGCCTTGAACAGCCCGGCGCCTATCGATTGCGCCAGTTCGGCAACCGTCAGCGGGGCTTCGAAAGCACGTTTGGAACCGTCTGGCAGGGTGATTTGAAACATGATGCGTCTCGCTCAAATAAAAAGGTGCGGATGGACCGCACCTTGTCATCGCTATGCACGGGCGTGCGGACCTCTGAAACTCAAGGGGTCTGCAAGCTAGTTCGAAAAGGATGCATGGCGTTTATGAGGAGCTTGGAAAGAATTTGGTAGGCGGTATTGGAATCGAACCAACGACCTCTTGCATGTCAAGCAAGCGCTCTAACCATCTGAGCTAACCGCCTACGAAGCCCGCAATCATAGCACGGCTCTTGTGTACCCAATAACCGAGTTATTTTCTCGAAGCTTTCAGCACGCCGGGCACATCTGCAATGAGCTTGAGCGCGCGTTTGAGTTTGGCGCTATTGGCCAGCTGCACGGTGAACCGCATCTGCGCCAGGTCGCCTACCGAGCGGGTACTCACTGCGATGACGTTGATGCGCTCTTGCGTCAGCACATCGGAAATATCGCGCAGCAATCCTTGCCGATCAGTCGCGCTGACCTCCAGGTCGATCGGATAGAGCGCGCTTGCATCATCTTGACCCGCCCAGGTCACTGCTATGACGCGCTCGGGATGCTGGCGCGCGATATTGCGAAAATTCTGGCAGCTGGCGCGGTGAACCGTCACACCTTTCTCGCGCGTGACAAACCCGCCGATGGCGTCGGGCGGGGCCGGTTTGCAGCAAGCCGCAAGCTGAGTGAGCAGCGAGCCCATGCCCACGACCAGCACCTGCCCGCCCTGCTTTTTGGGGGCTGCGCCGCCGCTGGGAAAAACCAGAGACTCGTCCGCTGCCGAAGTGGCGGGATCGGCGCGCAGGTAAGCCTCGATCTGCCGCTGCGAAAACTCATCTTTGCCGACGCGCTCGAACAGCTCATCGGCGGTGCGAAACCCCAATCCGTCAGCCAGACTCTGCAAGTTGAAGCTGGTCTTTCCCTCGCGTTGCAGCAGGCGCTCGACCTGCGCTCGACCCTTGGCAATCGTCTGCTCCTGGGCGAGTTGATTGAACCAGGCGCGCACTTTGGCGCGCGCCCGAGGGCTGCGCAGATAGCCCAGTTCGGCATTAAGCCAGTCTCGCGATGGACCGCCCTCTTTCGCCGCGACGATCTCCACCGTCTGTCCGCTGCGCAGCGGCGTGGTCAGCGGAATGAGCGCGCCGTCGACGCGCGCACCTCGGCAGCGGTGCCCCAGATCGGTATGCAGCGCATAGGCGAAATCCACTGGCGTGGCGCCTCTGGCCAGCTCAACAATGCGGGCCTGCGGAGTCAGTACGAAGATGCGATCTTCCGCGTCGGGCTCTGCGGCGCGGTCAGCGGAGGGACCCGTCGATGGCGGCGAGTCCCCATCAGCGAGTTCCTGCTGCAGTGCCAGCAGCTGGCGCGCCAGGGCGATGCGCGATTGGTAGTCGCCCGCCTGCGTTTGCCCTTGATAACCTCTGGCGCCAGCCTCTTTGTAGGCCCAGTGCGCCGCGCTACCCTGCTCGGCGTGCGCATGCATGGCGGCAGTACGAATCTGGATTTCAAAAATCTGCCCCGAGTCGGTTCGCACCACGGTGTGCAGCGACTGATAACCGTTGGGCTTGGGCTTGGCGATATAGTCGTCGAACTCGTCGGGCAGCGTGGCCCACATGGCGTGCACCACGCTCAAAGCGGCATAGCAGGCGCTGACGTCGCCGACGATGATGCGCAAGGCCCGCAAGTCCATCACTTGCTCGAACTGCAGATGCTTGCCTTGCATCTTGCGCCAGATGCTGTAGATGTGTTTGGGCCGACCAACCACCTCGGCGGCGATGTGTTGCCGCTGCAATTCCTTCTGCAGCAGGGTGATGGCGGTGCTGATGCCCTGTTCACGCTCGACGCGTCGCTCGTCGAGTTTGCGGGCGATGTCTTTGTAAACCTCGGGCTGCATCAGACGGAAAGACAGGTCTTCCATCTCCCATTTGACCTGCCAGATGCCCAGACGATTCGCCAGCGGCGCATAGACCTCCATGCTTTCGGCCAGAAATGCCGCGGGTGCGGCCCGCTTGGTGCGGGTGAAATATCTGAGGGACTGCAGCCGTGACGCGAGACGCAGCAGGGCGACGCGCAGATCGCGCGAAAAGCCAAGCAGCAGTCGCCGCACTAGTTCGGTGTGCCGACGCCGCAATTCCGCCTCGTCCGGCCCGCCCCGAGCCATGCGGGAAACCTCGACGAGCTTGCGCGTTTCCACCGACAAAGCCGCCAGTGCTACGCCGAAGTGTTTGCTCAGCTGATCTTGCGGATGCGCCAGATGAGGCACCACCAGATTGAGGTAGGCCGCGGCCTGGGCGTCTGCGTCGGCGCCGATTTCGCGCAGGATCGCGCTCACGCCGTCCGCATGCTCCAGTGCGTGCTCGCCGGTTTCGAGCACCACGGTATCGATCAGCGCCAGGGCGTAGGCCCTCGCCTGGTCGATCCGATGGTCTGCGGGCTCCGCCTGGGCGGCGCTACGCACCGCGACGGACTGATTCGGGCTCACGACAGCAAAAAATCGCGCACGATGCCCACCTGGTCGGGTTGCACCAGCGTCGGCGCGTGCCCCACGCCAGCAAGCTCGACCAGATGCGCCTTGGGGCCGCGCAGCGTCATCGCCAGCGCCGTCTGCGCATTGAGAATGTCGGAATCCGCCCCTCTCACGACCAGAGTCGGCGCTGCGATCTGCTCGTAGGCCTGCCAAAGGGCGACTTCGCCTGCGGCTATGGCCTGCGCCGCAGCGGCACTGAAAGGCTGCGAAAGCGCGGGGTCGTAGTGCAAGCGCCAGCCGTCACCGTCCGGGCGCAGCATGGGACGGGTCAGCGCCATCCATTGCTCCGGCGTGTGCGGGCCGAAGCCCAGAGAAATTTCGCGCAGCGAATCGGCCGCCTGTTCGGGGGTGTCGAAGCGCATTTGCCGCCCCACATAGCTGGCGATGCGCATCAACCCTCGCGGATCGAGCGATGGGCCCACATCGTTGAGCACCAGACGGGCAATGGGGCTGTGCTCCATGCCGGCCAGAGCAATACCAATGAGCCCGCCCAGCGAAGTGCCCACCCAGGACACCCGGCGCGCCTTCAGACGCGCCAGCAGGGTGACAAGATCGGCAAGGTATTGCGGCACCTGATACAGCGCTGGGTTGGCCAGCCAGTCCGACTCGCCCCGGCCGGGCAGATCAGGGCACACCACGCGGCGGCCGGATTGCAGCGCCTGCGCCAGCACGTCGAAATCGCGGCCCTGTCGGGTCAGGCCATGAACGCAGACGACGACATCGTCCTGGTCCGGCGCGCCCCATTCCCAATAGGCCAGACGATGCAAACCTCCGGGATGCAGGCATTGCACAGAACAGAGACGAGGCTGATTTTCCACGGCGATCAACAGAGTTTCAGAAGGATCGGCTCATCATACCGATCACTGACCGACTCGAAGGGATCAGTGGTGCGATTTGTGCGTGGCTGAGGGCGACAGCGCGCGCGCCCCCTGAGCCGTGCCCTGAATCTGCTGCCGCAAAATTTGCCGATCATGCAGGCTCAACACATGCGGCTTGACGGGCGTGGAGGCCGCCGGGCTGAGAAACTGCGACGTAGCCAGTCGGCCGTCCGCCACCCTGCCACCCGCCCCTTCGGCCAGGTTGGCCTCCACAGGCCCGGCAACCTGACGCAGCCGCTGCGGCATCAACGCAGCAGACGCTCCCGCCTGGGCCACCGTGCCGACAAGGCAGGCGCCGAGAAGGGAAGTCAGGCGTAATCGACGCCAGGATGGAAGCAAGATCACAGGCAAGGGCGTATCCAAAGTTTGCAAATGAAATTATCGAATCGAATCGACCCGAATCACCTTGCTCTCGCAGTAAACTGTGTAACAAGCCTTAAGCTGACACATCGCTGCAAGGAAGGTTGGCAGCCGGGTCTGCCTTGTTTTCATTCAGAAATGACGCCTCTATGGACCACGAAAAACCGAAGAAGCTGATGGTCGTCGATGACGACGCGCGCATCCGCGACCTGCTGCGTCGCTATCTCTCCCAAGAAGGCTATGAAGTGTTCGTAGCCGAAGACTCCAAGGCGATGTCGCGCATCATGGTGAAAGAGCGCTTCGACCTGATCGTGCTCGACCTGATGCTCCCCGGCGAAGACGGCCTGTCCATCTGCAAGCGTCTGCGCGCCTCCAAAGACCAGACCCCGATCATCATGCTGACGGCCAAGGGCGAAGACGTGGATCGCATCATCGGCCTGGAAGTCGGCGCTGACGATTACCTGCCCAAGCCCTTCAACCCCCGCGAACTCCTCGCCCGCATCAGCGCAGTGCTGCGCCGCCAGCCTTCGCCGGAACTGCCCGGCGCGCCCTCGCGCGAAGACGAAACCGTGGTGTTCGGCCCCTTCAGCCTCGATCTGGCCCGGCGCGAACTCAGCAAAAACGGCGAAGTCATCAGCCTGACCACGGGCGAATTCGCCATGCTCAAGGCGCTGGTGCGCCATCCCCGCCAGCCGCTATCGCGCGACCGGCTGGCCGAGTTGGCCCGCGGCCGCGACTACGAAGCCTTCGACCGCAGCCTTGACGTCGCCATTTCACGCCTGCGCAAGATCATCGAAACCGACGCAGCGCATCCGCGCTACATCCAGACCGTATGGGGCGTGGGCTATGTCTTCGTCCCCGACAACGCCGAAGGCTGATCCGGACAAAGGCCCTGCCCCGCCCGCCCAGACACCGGGGCGGGCTGCGGGCTCAGTCGGCGCCTCTGTGGCTTCCTCTTTCAGTCCATTTTCCCGTATGACGCGCTGGATCAGCGCGCTGTTCGGCCGCCTGTACTGGCGCACCTTTCTGCTCATCGTCTTGCTGGTCAGCGCCAGCCTGGCGACGTGGTTCCAGAGCTTTCGGCTGCTCGAACTCGGCCCCCAGGTCGAGCAGACCTCGCGGCAAATCACCAGCCTGATCGATCTCACGCGCCTGGCGCTGATTCACTCCGACCCGCAATACCGGGTTTCGCTGCTCGACGATCTGGCGAAAAAAGAAGGCATCTACATCTACCCGCGCAGTCCGGGCGATCAGTGGGCGCCCATGAATCATTCCGAATTCACCCGGCGGCTTGAAGTCGCGGTGGACACGCGGCTGAACGAACAGCTCGATTTTGCCGACGTCGTGAATGATCGCCCCGGCTTGTGGATCGGCTTCGAGATCGAAGGCGACCCCTACTGGCTGCTGCTCGACCGCTCCCGAATCGATCCCTCGCTGAGTGAAACCTGGGCAAGCTGGGGCGTTATCGCCACCCTGTTGGCGCTCATTGGCGCGGCGGTCATTGCCAGCTTTGTCAACAAGCCGCTGCGCGATCTGCGCCTGGCCACGGCCCGAGTGGGCGCCGGCAATTACTCGCAGATGCTCGACGAGCTGTCAGGCATGCGCGAAATTCGCGAAGTCAACCGGGGTTTCAACCGCATGGCGCGCAGTCTTCAGGAAGTCGAAGAAGAGCGCGCGCTGATGCTCGCCGGCATTTCGCACGACATCCGCACGCCACTGGCCCGGCTGCGGCTGGAGGCTGAGCTGAGCGTACCCGACGAGCAGGCGCGCGAAAACATCGTCGAAGACATCGAGCAGGCCGACCGCATCATCAGCAAATTTCTTGAATATGCGCGCAGCACCACGCCGAAGATCGAGACGGTGGATCTCAATGCCTTGGTCGACTTTGTGCGCGATCGCTATCAGAAAGACGAGACCGTGGTGCTGCACCTGCAGACACCGCCAGTGCCGCCGGTGCGCGCCAACACCCTGGAGCTGCAACGCGTCGTGGTCAACCTGGTGGAAAACGCCAAGCGTTATGCCTTGACGCCGGGTGAAGTGCACACCGATCTCGACATCAGCCTGCAGTCGGGCATCGACAATGTGCAACTCACCGTGCGCGACCACGGCCCGGGCGTCCCGGCCGATCACCTCGCGCAGCTCACCCGCCCGTTCTTCCGCGGTGACGCGGCAAGAACCTCAGCCAAGGGCACGGGCCTGGGCCTTTCCATCGTGGAAAAAACCATCACCGCCATGGGCGGGCGGCTTGAGCTGAGCAATGCCGAGCCCAGCGGTTTGCAGGTGCAGATCTGGTTGCCCCAAGCCAGCGCCCATTCCGCCTGAGACTTCAAGGCAGATTGTTCATGAAGCGGGGCTTTGGGCGGCTAGTTCCAACAGCAGCCGCACCCGCAGCTTCACCGCATTGAGGCCGTCATCGGCGCCGCCGCGTACCGGGCCGACGCGCGACGCCACTCGAACCCGCACGCCCTGTTGTTCGGCCCAGCGCAGCGCGGCTTCGAGTTCGCGGTGCACCGTGCCGCCCCCGGTGCCGGCAACGACCATCCCGCCCAATCGGGGCTGAAGCGCAGTGCTCGAAATCAGGCAGCACACCAGCGCACTATCGCTACCCGCCGCATTGGTGAGCAACTCCACCCGCGGCCACTCGCCCGCAGCAGGTAGGGGAAATGGCGCTCCGGCCTCGGGCACGGGTTGTCGCCAAAGCCGCAAGGTCTCACCGTCAACCTCACCCAGCGGGCCGCGCTCTCCGGATGAAAACGCTTCCACCGCGTGCGTATTCGCCTTGGTCACATCGCGGGCGGCGTGGACCACGCCGTGCAGCACACAGACCACGCCCAGCCCCCGCGCCGCGGGATGCACGGCCACCCGCACGGCGTCGAGCAGATTCTGCGGGCCGTCGGCGTTCAGCGCGGTGGCTGGACGCATGGCAGCGGTCAGGATCACCGGCTTGTCGGTGTCCAGCACCAGGCGCAGAAAGTAGGCGGTTTCTTCCAGCGTGTCGGTGCCGTGGGTGATGACGCAGGCCTGAATTTGCGGCTGCGCCAGCCAGTAGGTCACGCGTTCGGCCAACTGCGTCCAGACCGCGAAGGTCATGTCCTTGCTGTCGAGATTGGCCACCTGCTCGGTGTGGATTTGAGCCAGGCGGCCGAGCGCCGGCACGCTTTGCAGCAGCGCGTCGACCCCCAAAACCCCGGCGGTGTAACCCGGCAGACTGGGGTCGCCCGTCGCGGCGCCCGCGATCGTGCCCCCCGTTCCCAACACCACAACCTGCGGCAAGGCAGCGCGAGAAAAAGAATCGGTCATGTGTGAATCTCTTTGCAGAAAGACTGTTTTGATTTACAGTGCTGTGAAAATCATCAAGCTGGAAATCTGATCAGGGTATCTTCATGGCGCAAACGATGACATGGCTCGCATGGCGAGTTCGTCCATCGGTCTCGCCCATCAAACTGACTTATTGTGCAACTGCCGGAGCCCACGCATGCGCCGTCTCATCTCGAAACTCACCCCTCGTCAGCAGGAAATTCTCGATCTCATCACCGCCTCCGTGCGCGAACTGGGCTACCCGCCCACCCGGGCCGAAATTGCGGCG
This sequence comes from Thiomonas sp. TH-17, assembly GCF_057473305.1. Taxonomy (NCBI): domain Bacteria; kingdom Pseudomonadati; phylum Pseudomonadota; class Betaproteobacteria; order Burkholderiales; genus Thiomonas; species Thiomonas sp. TH-17. The sequence continues at coordinate 11,482 of NZ_JBYCKI010000022.1, read as the reverse complement.
CGGCTGGGATTCCGCTCGGCCAATGCGGCAGAAGATCACTTGCAGGCGCTCGCGCGCAAGGGTGTCATTGAACTGACGCCCGGGGCGTCGCGCGGCATTCGCATCACCGAATCGCAGCGCGCCTCGTCCTCGGGGACAACGTCCGGCAAAACGTCGGGCGCCATGGGCTTGCGTGCAAATGGGTTGCGTGCGGACCTATCTCATGGGCTGCAACTCGCGCTGCCCGGCGCCGAACAGCTCTGCCTGCCGCTGGTCGGCCGCGTCGCTGCCGGGCATCCCATCCTCGCGCAAGAGCATATCGAGCAGACGCTCAACGTCGACCCAGGCGCCTTCTCCGTGCGCCCCGACTATCTGCTCAAGGTTCGCGGCATGAGCATGCGCGATGCCGGCATTCTCGACGGCGACATGCTGGCCGTCAAAAGCAGCCAGACCGCGCAGAGCGGGCAGATCGTGGTGGCCCGCATCGGCGATGAGGTCACGGTCAAGCGCCTGCGCCTGCAGGCCGATCACATCGAGCTTCTACCGGCCAACCCCGAGTTCGCACCCATCCGCGTCGATGCCAGTCAGTCCTTCGCCATCGAGGGGCTCGCTGTCGGACTGCTGCGCGGCAAGCTGCAATGAAGCTCTCAGCACGCGCTACCGGAAAGTCCGGCAAGTAGTCGTGTCCGTCAGACCGCCGACACCTGCCGACGTGATTTCCACCAGCCCCACACCGCGGGAAGCAACGACAGCACGATGATGGCGATGGTCATGACACCCAAGTTGTGCTTGATCCACGGAATATTGCCGAACAGATAACCCGCCATGACCAGCAGCCCCACCCAGAGCGTGGCGCCCAGCATGTTGTAGGCCAGAAACTTGCCATACGACATCTCGGCCACGCCCGCCACAAACGGGGCGAAGGTACGAATGAAGGGCATGAACCGCGCGGCCACGATGGTGATGCCGCCATATTTCTCGTAAAAGGCATGCGCCTTGTCGAAGGCGCGACGGTTGAACCAGCGTGAGTCCGGCCACGAAAAAACCTTATGGCCGATGGCCTTGCCGATCTGGTAATTGAGGCTATCGCCCAGCACGGCGCCGAGCCAGAGCACGGCCATCACGCCCGGCAGGCTGAGCGCCCCGGTGGCCGCAAACGCGCCCACCACGAACAGCATGGAATCGCCAGGCAGAAACGGCATGATGACCAGCCCGGTTTCGACGAACACGATGCCGAAGAGCAGCCCGTACACCCAGGGGCCATACGCCGCGATGAACTGCGCCAGATGCACGTCGAAGTGCAGAATGAGGTCGATGAGAGCGTGGGGATCCATGCGGTTTGGGCTGAAAGCCGGAAGAGAGCCTTTGAAAGGCCGAAGACGCAGATGCTGCGCCAGAAGACTGAGCCGGGACTGAGCACCCCGGGTTGCGGACAGCCCGAAAAGTATACTGACCTGACTTGTCGTTTCTCCTGCCTCCAGGCCCCTCAACGAGGGGACGGCCGCCGCCATGCTGCGGCCTCGCGTCCTTACAGTATCCCTGCCTTGCTGCAACCCCAACGCCCGATTCGTCCGCTGCCGGACGTGCTCATCAGCCAGATTGCCGCCGGCGAAGTCATCGAGCGCCCGGCTTCGGCCTTGCGCGAACTGCTCGACAACGCCATCGATTCGGGCGCCAGCGCCCTCACCGTGCGCCTCGAACAGGGCGGGCTGGGCAGCGTGCAGGTCGAAGACGATGGTTGCGGCATTCCGGCAGAAGAGCTGCCGCTGGCGCTACTTCGCCACGCCACCAGCAAGATCACCGATCTCGACGAATTGCACCACGCCGCGCATCTGGGTTTTCGCGGCGAAGCGCTCGCGGCCATGGCCGCCGTGGCCGAAATCGAGATCATCAGCCGCCGCGCCGGAGCCGATGGCGCGCGCATTCACGCCAGCGCAGGCCAGGTCGCCGCGGTGCAACCCACAGCGGCGCAGCAGGGCACCCGCGTGACCTTGCGGCAGTTGTTTTTCAACCTGCCGGCGCGCCGCAAGTTTCTCAAGTCGCCACAGACCGAATATGCCTGGTGCGCCGACGTGTTCAAGCGCGCCGCCATCGCCCATCCCCAGATCGCCCTGCGGCTTTGGCATGACGGGCAGCTCAAGCTGCAATTCGAGCGCGACCCTTCGCCGCACGGGCTCGACCGCCTCGCCGCCGTGCTGGGAGAATCCTTCAGCGCGCACGCCCTGCTCGTCTCCGCCCAGATCGGCCCGCTCGCCGTACGCGGGCTGATCTGCAAGCCCACCGCGGCGCGCGCCCGTGCCGATGTCCATCACATCATTGTCAACAACCGCTGGGTACGCGACCGCACCGTGGCCCACGGCGTGCGCGCCGCCTACGCCGATGTGCTGCACGGCGCCTTGCAGCCGCAGTACGCCCTGCTGCTCGATCTGCCGTCTGATCTGGTCGATGTGAATGTGCATCCGGCCAAATCGGAAGTCCGGTTCCGCGACAGCTCCGCCGTGCATCAGGCCGTGCGCCATGCCGTCGAGCAGGTGCTCGCCCGGGTGGTCGGTGAAGCGTCTTCTTCGCATCCCGCCACACCGCCCGCCGCGTGGGAAAGACCGTCATCCTCCGCCCTGCCCGCGACGGCCGCGCTTCCCTTCGGCATGGCGAGGTCGAGCCCTAGCCCGATCCCCTGGGATGCTCTCGCGCGCGCCTATTCCCCCTTGACGACTGCGGACGCTCCGCCCGTGCAGGCGCGCGACAGCGCCGCACCGCGCCCCTATGCGCAAGCCACCGACCTGGCCGCCGCGCAGCCTGACGACTTTCCCCTCGGCTTCGCCCTGGCGCAGCTTCTGGGCATCTACATCCTTGCGCAGAACCGCCACGGGCTGGTGATCGTGGACATGCACGCGGCGCACGAGCGCATCGTGTACGAACGGCTGAAAGCTGCGCAACAGGCCGATGCGCCGGTGGCCGTGCAACCCTTGCTGATCCCGGCCGCGTTCGCCGCGAGCGATGCCGAAATGGGCGCGGCGGAAGATCATGCCGATGCCCTGCGCTCGCTCGGCGTCGAGCTCGACCGGGCCGGCCCCAGCAGCCTGGTGGTGCGCGCCACGCCCACGCTGCTGGCGCACGCCGACCCCATTCGCCTGGCTCGCGGCTTGCTGGCCGATCTCATTTCGCAAGGTACCAGCAGCCGCCTTCAGGAGCGGCGCAACGCCCTGCTCTCCAGCATGGCCTGCCACGGCGCGGTGCGCGCCAACCGCCAGCTCACGCTCGCAGAAATGAACGCGTTGCTGCGCGATATGGAGCGCACCGAACGCGCCGACCAGTGCAACCACGGCCGCCCCACCTGGCGGCAGATCGACCTGGCCGACCTCGACGCCCTGTTCCTGCGTGGTCGCTGAAGCCGCAACACAAGCCGTGACGCAGCAAACTACCCAGCCCGTTCTCTGCCTCGTCGGTCCGACCGCCAGCGGCAAGACCGCCGCGGCCCTGCAACTCGTCCAGCAGGCCCGGCAGCACGGCGAAACCGTGGAACTCATCAGCATGGACTCGGCGCTGGTCTATCGCGGCATGGACATCGGCACCGCCAAGCCCGGTCTTGAGGAGCGCACCCAGGCCGTGCACCACCTGCTCGACATCCTCGACCCGGCGCAAAGCTACAGCGCGGCGCAATTCGCTGCGGATGCGCGTCGGCTGATCCAGGAAATCCGCCAGCGCGGCGCCCAGCCTTTGATCGTCGGCGGAACCCTGCTCTACCTCAAGGCACTGCAGTCCGGCCTGTCCGAACTGCCGCAGGCCGACCCAGCCGTGCGCGCCGAACTCGACGCCGAGGCCGCCCGCCTCGGCTGGCCCGCGCTGCACGCCCGGCTGGCCGAAGTCGATCCGGTCACTGCCGCCCGCCTTGCGCCGGGCGACGCCCAGCGCGTCCAGCGCGCGCTGGAAGTGTGGCAACTCAGCGGTCGGCCCCTCTCCGCGCATCTGGCCGCCGGGCGCGCGGATGACGACCCCTTGCCCCTGCGCATCCTCTCGCTGGAACCCTCCGACCGCAGCGTGCTGCACGCGCGCATCGCCCAACGCTTCGAGCAGATGCTGGCCTCCGGTTTTCTTGACGAAGTGCGCGCGCTACGCCAGCGCGGCGACCTCAGCCCCGCGCTGCCCTCGATCCGCGCCGTGGGCTACCGCCAAGCCTGGCATTATCTGGATGGCGACATCAGCGCCGAGCAGTTCCGCGAGCAGGCCATCGCCGCCACGCGCCAACTCGCCAAACGCCAGCTCACCTGGCTGCGCTCCATGCCCCAACGGCAGATTTACGACTGTCTCGAACCGCTGAGAATTCAAGTTTTCTGAGGGCGCGCCGTTAAGTGGAATGTAAATTCCACTCCTGGCTGCCCTCCGTGCCCCCGTTCCAAACCCCTCCTCCGCCAGTTCAAGACCTGTCTATAGGCGATACGCCCTGGGCCGCGCATCCGCTCTCCGGCTTCGGTCTGGTGTTCCAGCTCAGCCAGCGCGCCGGGCAGTTGCAATTCACCCAGGCCAGTGAATCGGCGCAAATGGTCTGCGGCCTGAGCGCGCAGGCGCTGCTGCGGTCGAGCACGACCTTCGTCGGGCGGATTCATGCCGCCGACCAGGCCGATTTCCACGCCTCGCTGCAGGCCAGCGCCCTGCACGGCGAACCGTGGAACTGGGAAGGCCGCATCCTCACCGAGGGCGAGATCAAGTGGATCAACATCCGCGCCGCGGTGAAGCAACTTGGCACTGCTCAAGTGCAGTGGAACGGCATCATGATCAACATCAGCCATGCCCGCCGCCGCGAGTCTGATCTGCGCGACATGGCCGCGCACATGGAGCGCGCCCGCGAGCAGGAACGCGCACGCCTCGCCCGCGACATGCACGACGAGCTCGGCCAGTTGCTCACCGCGCTGAAAATGGACATCAGCCTGCTGCGCCGACGCCTCGGGCCCGACGACGTCCAGCTCAACAGCATGACCCATCTGGTGGACGCCGCCACCGCCGCCGGCCGTCGCGTGGCGGCCCAGCTCAGGCCCGCCGTGCTCGATCTCGGGCTGAGCGACGGCCTGCACTGGCTGGCCGAGGAGTTCAGCCAGCGCTATGACATTCCGGTGTCGCACCAGATCGAGAGCGCCGGAGAGCTCGACGACCTCACCGCCATCCAGATCTTCCGCATCGCGCAGGAAGCCTTCACCAATATCGCCCGCCACGCGCAGGCCAAATCCGTTCGGCTCACCCTGGCCCGCACACCCGGGCTGATCGCGCTCGACATCGTCGATGACGGGCTGGGCTTCACTCCGGCCACGCAGACCAGCGAAAACTCCTTTGGTTTGCGCGGCATGCGCGAGCGCGCCCATCTGCTCGGCGGCACGCTCGATTGCGCCAGCGTGCCCAACCACGGCACCACCCTGCGCCTGCGCGTGCCCTGCGGCGAACGCGGCACATCTGCCGACGCGCCGGCTTCCGGCAAACCCATCTCCGCCTGAGGCGAGGCCACAAATGGACGCCGCCCGCGTGCTCATCGTTGACGACCACGCCCTCGTGGGCGCCGGGCTCGTGCGCATGCTCGAAGCCGAGGGGCTGCAGCCGCACTGGTGCGGCGACACCGCCGCAGCGCTAGACGCCCTGCGCGAAGCCGCCTGGCAGGTCGTGCTGCTCGACGTGTCTCTGCCCGGCGGCGACGGCCTCGATCTGCTCAAGCGCATCAAGGCCACGCACCCCCGCCTGCCCGTGCTCATGCTCAGCATGCATGCCGAGCAGTTGTTCGCCCTGCGCGCACTGCGCGGCGGCGCGGCCGGCTATCTCACCAAAGACAGCGCGCCCGATGTATTGCTCGACGCCATCCGCGCGGCCACCCAAGGCAAGCGCTACCTCACCGCCACCGTCGCCGAGCAGTTGGCGCATCACTTCCAAGACGGCGCCGCCGCCGATGCCCCCGCACATCAAACCCTGAGCGACCGCGAGCTGCAGGTGCTGCGGCGTGTCGGTGCCGGGCGCACCGTGGGCGAAGTGGCGCAGGAACTGCACCTGAGCGTCAAGACCGTCAGCGCGCACAAGACCCGCCTGATGCAGAAGATGCGCCTCGAGCGCGACGCCGATCTGGTGCGCTACGTCCTCGACCATGAATTGGCATGAACAACGCCGCCCGGGTCAGAAATTTCCGACAGATCAACGCGCCCTTGTCTCAGTCTTCAAACCGCTCGCGGCCGATGTTCGCCACGCGACCGCAGGCCAACAATGCCCCCACACATTCTGAATTCTCTGAAAGCTGAGTCATGCAACTGATGGTGGTCGACGATTCTGCAATGGTGCGCGAGCGCCTGGCCGGCCTGCTCTGCGGCATTGACGGGGTGCAAGCCGTGCTGCAGGCCGATTGCGGGCAGCAGGCGATGGAGCTGTTGCGGCAAGACACCGCAGGCGCCGTGCGCTTCATCGTGCTCGACATCGAAATGCCCGGCGAGAGCGGGCTGCAAGTCTTGCAGCGCATCAAGGCTAGCCGGGGCGATATCTGCGTGGCGATGTTCACCCAGCACGCCAACTCGCAGCACCGCGCCCGCGGCCTCGATGGAGGCGCCGACTATTTCTTCGACAAAAGCTCCGACATCGATCGGCTCGAAACCCTGGTGCGGCAACTGGCCGCGCAGCCCCATTGAACCTCCCTGCAACCCAAGCTCCCCGCCACCCGCGTTGACTCCGCCATGACCCAAGACGCCACGACCTCCCCTCCCGCCCTGCAGAACAGCGATGCCGCGCAGCAGATCGACGCCCTCTGCACTCAGGCCTTGCCCGTGCTCGGCCAACAGATCGACGCCGGACGCGCGCAGATGGAGACCGCCATTCTGGCCTTGAGTCAGCGTTTCTCCAGCCTGCACAGCCGCCTGGAAAGCGCCGTGAAGGCGTCGCAACACGCCGCCGCCGGCATGGATGGCGGCGAAGGCGTGGTGGCGGTATTCCGCCGCAGCGAAGGCGAACTCGGCGCCGTGCTCGAGCAGTTGCGCACCGCGCTGGACAAGCGCGCCGCCATGGTCAGCGAAGTGCTGGGCATGTCGCGCTACACCGAGGCGCTGGAGAAGATGGCAGCGGAGGTGGCCGCGCTCGCCGCCAAGACCAATCTGCTCGCGCTCAATGCGGCCATTGAAGCCGCGCGGGCTGGCGAAAACGGCCGCGGCTTCGCGGTGGTGGCCGACGAAGTGCGCAAGCTCTCGGCCCAATCGCGCGATACCGGGCGCAAGATGGGCGAGCAGGTGAAGATCATCACCGGCGCCATCCAGACGCTCACCCGCTCGGCCGGGCAGTCGCAAACCGAGGAGCAGCAGTTCCTCACCCAATCCGAATCGTCCATCGATCAGGTGCTCGCCCGCCTGCGCGATGTGGCCACGGGGCTGTCTGATTCGTCCGACCTGCTGCAGCGTGAAAGCAGCGGCATCCGCGAAGAGATCGGCGATGTGCTGGTGTCGCTGCAGTTCCAGGACCGGGTCAGCCAGATTCTCACCCACAGCCGCGACAGCCTCGACGCGCTGGTGGTCGAACTGCAGAGCTATCAGTCGCGCCGCGCCAGCAACCCCGAAGTCGCGCTCGACGCCCCCGCCTTCATGCAGCGCATCGCCAACGGCTACACCACGCAAGAGCAGCGCCTCAACCACGGCGGCCAGTCCACGGTGGACGCACAAGACGGCGGCGACATCACCTTTTTCTGAATCCAGCAAACCCTTCTTTCGATCCCCTCATTCAAAAGCACATTGCCATGGCCAAAACCATTCTCATCGTCGACGACTCCGCCTCACTGCGTCAGGTGGTCAACATCGCCCTTGCCAGCGCGGGCTACGAAGTCATTGAAGCCGTTGATGGCGTGGACGCACTGACCAAGCTCGACGGTCGCAAGATCCACCTCATCATCAGCGACGTGAACATGCCCAATATGGACGGCATCACCCTGGTGAAAGAGATCAAGCAGAAGGCCGACTACAAGTTCACGCCCATCATCATGCTCACCACCGAAAGCCAGGATGACATGAAGGCGCAAGGCCAGGCCGCCGGCGCGCGCGCCTGGGTGGTCAAGCCCTTCCAGCCGGCGCAGATGCTGGCCGCCGTATCCAAACTCATCGCACCCTGAACCCCGCCAGAGGAGACGCCGTGGACATCATCCCCCATCAAGCCGGCCCGGCCTGCAGCGTGACGCTGCAAGGCGCGCTCGACATCTATGCCGCCGCCGAGGTGCGCACCCGGCTGGCCGAACTGATCGGCCAGCATCCCCTGGTCGAACTGCAGTTGGCCGCGGTCGACGAGATCGACGCCTCCGGCGTGCAAATTCTGCTGGCCGCCAAGCAGCAAGCCAGCAATCTGGAGCACAGCCTCAAGCTCAGCGGGCACAGCCCCGCCGTCATCGACGCGCTCGAACTCTGCGGTCTGCTGGCCTATTTCGGCGACCCGGTGGTCGAGTTCGGCCACACCACGCCCCCCAAGGAGCACGCATGAGTTTCGAACAACAGATGCAGCAGGCCATGCGCTCCTTCATCGTCGAGGCGCAGGAACTGCTCGAAGGCATGGAACGAGGCCTGATGGAACTCGACCAGCCCCAGGGCAACCCGGAGGTGCAGGACGATGGCGAGCGCATCAACGCCCTGTTCCGCGCGGCCCACACCATCAAGGGCTCGGCCGGGCTGTTCGGCCTCGACGGCATCGTGCGCTTCACCCATCACCTGGAGAGCGTGCTCGACCAGATGCGTGCTGGCAAACTCGCCGTCACCCCCGAGCTGGTGGCCTTGCTGCTGCAGGGGCGCGATCATCTCGCGCAACTGATCGACCAGATCGACAGCCAAGGCGCCTGCATCGCCGACACCCCGGAAGAACAGGCGCTGGTCGCCCGGCTGCAGGTCGCGCAGCAGCCCGCAGGCGGTGCGCTGGTCGTGGCCCATCAAAGCCCCCTCGCACGAGGCTCCGCCTCGGAAGAAGCCGTTCCCGTCACCGTGGTCGCGCACGGATCGGCGCTGACGCCGTCGTGGCACCTCTCGCTGCGCTTCGGTGCCGACAGTCTGCGCAACGGCATGGACCCGTTGGCCTTCATCCGCTATCTGCGCGGGCTGGGCGAGATCGTCGGCCTCGTGACGCTGACCGACGCCCTGCCCCCGCTCGACGCGATGGACGCCGAGACCAGCTATCTCGGCTTCGAGATCAACTTCAAGAGCGAGGCCAGCAAGGAAGACATCGCTGCGGTGTTCGAGTTCGTGCAGGAAGACAGCACCATCCGCATCCTGCCCGCGCACAGCCGCATTGCCGACTATGTGCAGCTCATTCGCAGTCTGCCCGAAGACGATTTGCGGCTGGGCGACATTCTGGTGCAGATCGGCACGCTCACGCAGAAGGAATTGAGCGACGCGCTCAGCGCGCAACACGACGCGCAGGCCACCGGCGTACCCGCCGCCCCCTTGGGCGAAATTCTGGTGCGCGAAGGGGCCACGCACCAGCCCATCGTGCAGGCCGCGCTCGACAAACAGAAGCAGATCAAAGAGAAACGCAGCCGCGACAACCAGATGCTGCGCGTGGCCGCCGACAAGCTCGATGCCCTGATCAACCTGGTGGGCGAACTCGTCATCGCCAGCGCCGGCAATGCGCTGCATGCGCAGAACGCCACACAGCTCGAAGCCGCAGCCCAAGTCACCCGTCTGGTGGAGGACATCCGCGAACGGGCGCTGAAGCTGCGCATGGTCGAAATCGGCGAAACCTTCGCCCGCTTCCAGCGCGTGGTACGCGACGTGTCGCGCGAGCTCGGCAAAGACATCGCCCTGGTCATCGAGGGCGCCGATACCGAGATGGACAAGACTCTGGTCGAGCGCATCGCCGACCCGCTGATGCACCTGGTGCGCAACTCGATGGATCACGGCATCGAGTCGCCCGAAGTGCGCACCGCACGCGGCAAACCCGCCCAGGGCACGCTCAAACTGGCCGCCCGACACGACTCGGGCAGCATTCTCATCACCGTCTCAGACGACGGCGGCGGGCTGAACCGCGAGCGCATTCTCGCCAAGGCCATCGAGCGCGGGCTGATTTCGACTGAGGCCGCCGCCGCCCTGCCCGACGCCGAGGTGTGGGCGCTGATTTTCGAGCCCGGCTTCTCCACCGCCGACGCCGTCACCGATCTGTCGGGCCGCGGCGTGGGCATGGACGTGGTCAAACGCAATATCGAAGCCATTCGCGGCAGCATCGACATCCAGAGCACTGCGGGCCAAGGCACGCAGATGCACCTGCGCCTGCCCTTGACGCTCGCCATCATCGACGGCTTTCTGGTGCAGGCCGCCGGGCGCACCTTCGTGCTGCCGCTCGACGCTGTGATCGAGTGCATGGAGTTTGCACCCACCCAGCCGCAGCAAGGCTATATCAACCTGCGCGGCGAAGTGCTGCCCCTATTGCATCTGCGCGAACAGCTCGGTTTGGTGGACTCTGCTGCTGAATCGCCGAACAGCCGCAGCAATGTGGTGGTCGCGCAAATCGCCGGGCACCGTGCCGGCATCGTCGTCGATGCCCTGCTTGGCGAATATCAGACCGTCATCAAGCCGCTGGGCGCGCTGTTCGCCCACCTGCAAGGCATCAGCGGCTCGACCATTCTGGGCAACGGCGAAGTGGCCCTCATTCTCGACGCCGCGCCCCTGATCAGCCGCGCCAGCCGCAGCGCACAGGGCCGCCAGGCCCCGGCACTGAGCAACTGAACCGCCTTCAACACCGCACACAGAGTCCTCCATGTTCAACAACCTTCGCATCGGCTCCCGCCTCAGTCTCGCCTTCGGCCTGCTCATCGTTCTTCTGCTCGTCAACGCGGCGTTCGGGCTGTACGAAGCCTCCCGCATTCAGGGCCATATGCAGCTCGTGGTGAAGAACCGTCTCGCCAAAGAGCGTGCCGTCACCACCATCGCCAACAGCAACCAGAACACCACACGCGTCATGCTGCGCAGCCTGCTGGCGCAGCAGTTCAGCGATGCCGATCTTTCGGTGATCACTGAGCAGCGCGCAGCCACCGAAGCGGCGTTCAAGACTTTGGAATCTCTGCAGCCCACCCCGCAACTGCAGGCCCGGCTCGACAGCCTGCGCGCCACCATCGAAAAAGGACGCAAGGCGCAACAGACCGCCATTCCTGAAATGCAGCAAAGCAACTTCGGCACCGCTGCGGCCGACTACCTCAAATCCGGCTTGATCGTGGTACGCGAGGTTCGCCAGGAAACCGCGGCCATCGAGACGATGTTGCGGGGTCAGACCGATGCGCTTTACGCCCAGAGCGAGTCCGATTTCGTCGCTGCCCGCAATGCCAGCATCGGCCTGGCTGCACTCGCTCTGCTGCTGGCCGTCGCCGCCGCTTGGCTCATCACCCGCTCCATCACCCGTCCCTTGAGCGAAGCCGTCTCTGTCGCGCAGCGCGTGGCCGAAGGCGATCTGTCGGTGCGGGTGGCTTCCCGCCCGGCGCAGAGCCGCCTCAAGGCGGGCGGCGCCCCCTCGGGGGGCAGCGAGCGCGAAGCGC
>NZ_JBYCKI010000021.1:0-19652 GCF_057473305.1 Thiomonas sp. TH-17 | reverse complement strand
GGCACATGCGTGGCGCACACGCTCTTGCACTTGCCGCAGCGCAGGCAGTCCTTCACCGAGGCGCTGATCGCCCCGATGTCACTTTGCTGCATGATCAGCGACTCGTGTCCCATCAAGTTGAAGCTGGGCGTGTAGGCATTGCGCAGATCGGCGGGATACGCCGGATCGTCGAGCAACTTGCCTTTGTTGAAACGCCCTTCGGGATCGACTTCGCGCTTGTACGCACGAAACGCGCCGATCTCGGCCTCGGTGAGGAACTCCAGCTTGGTGATGCCGATGCCGTGCTCGCCCGAGATCACCCCGCCCAGGCTGCGCGCCAGCGCCATGATGCGGGCCACCGCATCGTGCGCTTGCTGCAGCATGGAGTAATCGTCGGAGTTGACCGGGATATTGGTATGCACATTGCCGTCGCCCGCGTGCATGTGCAGCGCCACCCACGCGCGGCTCTTGAGCACGCGCTGATGAATGGCGTCGATCTCGCGCCGCAGCGGCTCGAACAAGCCGCCGGAAAACACCGCCGCCAAAGGCTTGCGCAACTCGGCCTTCCAAGAGGCGCGCAGAGAATGATCCTGCAGCAGGTGGAACAGCGTGCGGTCTTCGGTATTTGCGCCCGCAGGCAGCGCCAGCAATGCGGGCGATGCAGACAACAGCGCGCGCTGTGCATCGGGCAGTTCCGCCAAAGGCAGATCGAGCTGATCGAGATAGAACGACCAGCGCGCATGCACCGCGGCCAGCAGTTCCAGCGCCTGGGCGCGCTTGGCCTCCAGGTCTTCCTTGGACAGCGCGGGCTCGCCATCGGCCAGCTCTTCGTTGCGCGCCAGCGGCAGTGCGCCGCGCAGCGCCCGGTCGATCTCGGCCACCAGCGCCAGCTTGTTTTTCAGCGACAGCTCGACGTTGATGCGCTCGATGCCGTCGACATATTCGCCCATGCGCGGCAGCGGAATGACCACGTCCTCGTTGATCTTGAAGGCATTGGTGTGGCGGGCAATGGCCGCGGTGCGCTTGCGGTCCAGCCAGAATTTTTTGCGCGCTTCTGCGCTCACCGCAATGAAGCCTTCGCCCACCCGCGCATTGGCCATGCGCACCACTTCAGAGGCGGCGCGGGCCACGGCGGCTTCATCTTCGCCGACGATGTCGCCGAACAGCACCATCTTGGGCAGAGTGCCGCGGGCGCTCTTGGTGGCATAACCCACGGCCTTGAGGTAACGGTCGTCCAGATGTTCCAGGCCCGCCAGAATGGCGCCGCCCGGCCGCGCGTCGAGAAAGGTCTTGATCTCGACAATGCTGGGAATCGCCTCTCGCGCCTGGCCGAAAAATTCCAGGCAGACGGTGCGCACATGCGGCGGCATTTTGTGCAGCACCCAGCGGGCGCTGGTGATGATGCCGTCGCAGCCTTCTTTCTGCACGCCCGGCAGGCCCGCGAGGAATTTGTCGGTCACGTCCTTCCCCAGACCCTCCTTGCGGAACTGCGCGCCGGGAATTTCCAGCAGCCGCTGCTCCAGCAAGGTCACGCCGTCGGCCGCCAGGGTGCGCACCTCGAAGCGGGCCACGTCCACATCGTGAATCTTGCCGAGGTTGTGGTCGAGGCGCTGCACCTCCACCCAGCGGCCCTGCGGATCGACCATGCGCCAGGAGGCGAGGTTGTCGATGGCCGTGCCCCACAGCACGGCTTTTTTGCCGCCCGCATTCATCGCCACATTGCCGCCCACGCAGGAGGCGTCGGCCGAAGTCGGATCGACCGCGAACACCAGTCCGGCGGCGTCGGCCGCGTCGGAGACGCGCTGCGTCACCACCCCGGCCGGGGTCTGGATGGTGGGCACGGGGCGGGCCACGCCGGGCAGTTCGAGGTATTCGACCGCACCGATGCGGTCGAGCTTTTCGGTGTTGATCACCGCGCTCTTCCACACCAGCGGAATGGCGCCGCCGGTATAGCCGGTGCCGCCTCCGCGCGGAATGATGGTCAGCCCCAGTTCGATGCAGCCCTGCACCAGCCCGGCAATCTCGTCTTCGCTGTCGGGACAGAGCACGACAAAGGGATATTCCACCCGCCAGTCGGTGGCGTCGGTCACGTGCGACACCCGCGCCATGCCGTCGAAGCGAATTGCGCCCTGCGCACTGTGTCGTCCCAGCACCTTGCGGGCGCGCTGGCGCAGCGCGGCGGCCTCGTCAAACCAGGCGGCGAAGGCGGCCACGGCGCCACGGGCGCGGTCGAGCAACTGACGCACCAGGGCGTCGCGCTGCGCGTCCGAGCTGCCGCTGTGCGCGCTGTCGTCGCGGCGGCGGTCGATTTCGCGCAGGCGGTGTTCGAGCGCATCGATCAGCGCGGCACGGCGTTTGCGGCTCTGCAACAAATCGTCCTGCAAAAACGGGTTGCGCTGCACCACCCAGATGTCGCCCAGCACTTCGTACAACATGCGCGCCGAACGGCCGGTGCGCCGCTCCTGCCGCAACTGGTTGAGCCAGCCCCAGGCTTGCTCGCCGAGCAGGCGCATGACCACTTCGCGGTCGGAGAAGGAGGTGTAGTTGTACGGAATTTCGCGCAGACGAGGAGCGGCATCGGCCGCGTCTGCGCCCAAGGCGGGCATCAATTCAGGAGCGTGTGAAGCGGGGGCGTTCATCGCAGCGGCGTCCGGCAGGCGGAGCGGGGGAGATAAACCGCCATTGTAGGGAGGCTGTTATTTCCGTATGAGAACAACGCTCAGGGCATTTTCGTGACAAATTTCACGTAAGCGCCGATCGGATGCTGCAACACAACAAACTCGGGAAATCCCTAGCTTCTATGCTGCCCGCATGGAAAATCTCAAACTCGCCGATCTGATGAGCGCCCTCAGTCACGCGCTCGACATGACCGAGGGCCAGCCCGAAGGCCACTGCGTGCGCTGCGCCTGGATCGGCATGTCGGTCGGCCGCGAAATCGGCCTGCCCGCACCGCAGCAATGGGAGCTTTACTACACCCTGCTGCTCAAAGACCTGGGTTGCAGCAGCAATGCCGCCCGCATCTGCGAGCTCTATCTCGCGGACGATCTGCAATTCAAGCGCGATTTCAAACTGCTCGACGGCAGCCTGCCGCATGTGCTGCGCTTCGTACTCGATCACACGGGTCTGCGCAGTGGCCTGGCCGAGCGCTTCAACGCCACGCTCAACATTTTTCGCAACGGCAAAGACATTGCCCAGGAACTCATCCAGACCCGCTGCCAGCGCGGCGCCGACATCGCTCGGCAACTGCGCTTTCCCGAAAACGTGGCGCAAGGCATCCACGGCCTTGACGAACACTGGGACGGCAGCGGCAAACCCGAAGGTCTGACGGGCGACCGCATTCCGCTCTACGCGCGGCTGGCCTTGCTGTCGCAGGTGGTCGATGTGTTCTTCACCGCCAGCGGCCCGGCCGAAGCGCGCGAGGAAGTGCTCCGTCGGCGTGGCGGCTGGTTCGACCCTGAACTGGTCGATGCCTTTCTCGCCCTCTCGGAGCGCGAAGGCTTCTGGCAGACGCTGCGCGACCCCGACCTCGGCAGCCAGGTGCTGGCGCTGGAGCCCGCGCAATGCTGCGTGCCGCTGGACGAAGACTATCTCGACGAAATCGCCGCCGCCTTCGGTCAGATTGTCGACGCCAAGAGTCCCTACACCGCCGGGCACAGCGCCCGCGTGGCGCTTTACGCCGACCACATCGCCACCCAGCTTGACTTCGCGCCCGAGCGCCGCCGCTGGCTGTACCGCGGCGCGCTGCTGCACGACGTGGGCAAGCTCGGCGTCAGCAATGCGGTGCTCGACAAGGCCGGAAAACTCGACGGGGCCGAATGGCAGGCCGTGCAGATGCACGCCACCTACACCGAGCGCATTCTGGGCCGGATCAGCGCCTTCTCCGAACTCGCCCGCGTGGCTGGCGCGCATCACGAGCGGCTCGATGGCACGGGCTATCCGCGCCGCCTCACCGCCGAGCACATCGCGCTGGAAACCCGCATCATCACCACCGCCGACATCTTCGACGCCATTTCCGCCGACCGGCCCTACCGCAGCGCCGTGCCCATCCCGGAAACCCTGCAGATCATGTCCAAGACCGTGGGCACCGCACTCGACCCCCAGTGTTTCGACGCGCTGTGCAAAGCCGTGGATCTGCTGGAGCACCCGATACCGGAACCCATGGCCCTCGCCGCCTGAGGTGCGGCGCTGCTAGGGGAGCACCGCACAGGGAGGCACCGACTCAGCGCTGGGCTGGCATGGCCACATAAATTTCCACACGCCGGTTGGCGGCGCGGCCCTGCGCCGTGGCGTTGCTCGCCACCGGGTTTTGCGGGCCCAGGCCCTGGGTGGTGACGCGCTGGGCCGCCACGCCGCGCGACACGAGGAAGTTCTTCACCGTCAGCGCGCGGTTTTCAGACAGCGGGTAATTGATCGCATCGGTTCCCGTGCTGTCGGTGAAACCGAACACCTGCACGGTTTCAGACGGGTTCTGATTCAGGCCGGTGGCCAGGCTTTCCAGAATGGGATACATGCGTGAATTGAGCTGCGCGCTGCCCGTGGCGAAGCCCGCATCGGCCGGCACGTTCATCTTGAGGCGATTGTCCTGCGTCTGCGTCACCTGCACGCCCGTACCCGAGGCCTGCGCCTGAGCCTGCAAATCCTGCTTCTGCTTCTCGAGATGCTGGTTCCACAAATAGCCGCCCAAGGCGCCCACTGCCGCACCCGCCACCGCGCCGGTTGCCGCGCTCTTGCCGGTGTTGCCGCCCGCCGTCAGGGCGCCGATGATGCCGCCGGCAGCGGCGCCGATGCCCGCACCGGAGGCGGTAGTTCTTTGCGATTCGTTCATGTTCGCGCAACCACCCAACGACAACGCGACGAGGCTGGCGGAGAGAACGACTG
The DNA here is from genome assembly GCF_057473305.1 of Thiomonas sp. TH-17. NCBI lineage: Bacteria > Pseudomonadati > Pseudomonadota > Betaproteobacteria > Burkholderiales > Thiomonas > Thiomonas sp. TH-17. The sequence continues at coordinate 14,795 of NZ_JBYCKI010000021.1, read as the reverse complement.
CCAGGGTTTTTTGTGACTTCATGAAGGGCTCCTTATGCCAATGTGAAGAGGTCATACCTTGTGACAAGTTTAGACGGGTTGGGACGCGGATGAGGAACTGTGATGTCTATTTTTCAGTCTATTCTTCAAGCATGACAGGGAAGAAAGTCATCTTATGAACAACGCCACTCCCACATCCCCCGCCCGACGCGCTCCAGACCTCCAACCCCACTGGACGGTGGACTGGATCGATTACCCGCGCATTCGCACCGAGTCGATTCACGACAATATCGAACTGTTCTATCTGCTGGCCAGCGCCTCTTTTGTCGAGTCGGGCTCGGAAACCTACACCCGCAATCTGGTCGAACATTTCGACGCCTATCCCCCCATTTCCGACTGGCTGCAGCATCAGTGGGAACCGGAAGAACTGCAGCACGGCCGCGCGCTCAAGACCTATGTGCAGACCGTCTGGCCCGAGTTCGACTGGCAAGCAGCCTACGCCTCTTTTTTCAGCGAATACTCGCGCCTGTGCACCGTCGATGAACTCGAAGACGACCGCGCACTGGAGCTCGTGGCCCGCTGTGTGGTGGAAACGGGCACGGCCACTTACTACCAGACCCTGCGCGATCTGACAAACGAGCCGGTGCTGGCGGAACTGACCGAGCACATCCGCACCGACGAGGTGCAGCACTACAAGCACTTTTACCGCTACTTCAAAGAGATCAACGCCGAGCGCAATCTGTCGCGCGGGCGCATTCTCGGCGCGCTCAAGCGTCGGCTGGCTGAACTGCGCACCAGCGACTCCGACATCGCGCTGCGCCACGTCTGGCTGTTCCAGCCTTACTTTGATGCAGCGGGCGATGTACCTTTCGAGCATATCTGCCAGCGTCTGTACCACCATGTGGGCGCGCGGCTTCCGATGGAGCAGGCGGTGAAGATGCTGCTCAAGCCACTGGCACTGCCGCATCGCATGGAGCATTTGATCGAGCGGCCTTTGACCCACCTGGCACGGCGGGTGATGGCCGCGTGAATTCGGGCGCAGAAGTCCGCCGCGAGCTTTGCAGCCGCTCCCGTTGCACAACAGGTGGATAGCGCTCCGGCACATACCCGAGCACCCTAGTCGGGCAAAGCATTTCGCCCGCTTTCGCCCTTCAGAACCACGGCCTATATTGCGATGGTCAAAGCCGCATCAGGCCCGTTCGCAGTAAGGACCGGGTGTGCAGCGCGGTCAAGTGGCGCAGATGTTCATAACAATCGAGGAGATGCAAGATGCAAAAGTCCCTGCATATCGACCCTGACAAGTGCACGGGTTGCCTGCAATGCGAGATGGCCTGCTCGTATGAGAACTACGGAATTTTCAACACCTCAAAAAGCCGCATCAAGGTGTTCGATTTCCACGAGACTGGCCGCAAGGTGCCCTACACCTGCACCCAGTGCGACGAAGCCTGGTGTCTGCACGCCTGCCCAGTAGAGGCCATCAAGCTAGACGCCGCCACGGGCGCCAAGGTCGTGCTCGAAGATGTTTGCGTGGGCTGCAAGGTCTGCACCATCGCCTGCCCGTTCGGCACGGTGAACTATGTGGCCGATACCGGCAAGGTGCAAAAGTGCGACTTGTGCGGCGGCGAACCGGCCTGTGCCGAAGCCTGCCCCACTGGCGCCATCACCTATGTCGATGCCAGCTGGACCGGGCTGTCGCGCATGCAGCAATGGGCCGACAAGTTGGGCAACCAGAACGCCGCGGCCTGAACACACCCACCCAAAAGGAGACGACCATGACCTGGGCCGGAAAAATTCTGCGCGTGAACCTCACGCAAGGCACCATCAAGAGCGAGCCGCTGAACATGCAGTGGGCGCGCGAGTACATCGGCCAGCGCGGGCTGGCGACCAAGTATTTCGTCGAGGAGGTCGACGCCAAGGTCGATCCGCTCTCGCCCGACAACAAGCTGATTTACGCCACCGGGCCGCTCACCGGCACCATGGTGTCCACCGGCGGGCGCTACTCGGTCATCACCAAGGGCGCGCTCACCGGCGCGATCGCCTGCTCCAATTCGGGCGGTTACTTCGGCGCGGAGCTGAAGATGGCCGGATGGGACATGATCATCGTCGAAGGCAAATCGCCCAAGCCGGTGTATCTCTCCATCGAAAACGACAAGGCCGAGCTGCTCGACGCCTCGCCGATCTGGGGCAAGACCGTGTGGGAAACCGAGCCGTGGATCAAGAACCACCACCAGGATCCGCTGGTTCGCGTCAGCTCCATCGGCCGAGCGGGTGAAAACGGGGTGATGTATGCCGCCATCGTCAACGATCTGCACCGCGCCGCCGGTCGTTCGGGCGTGGGCACGGTGATGGGTAGCAAGAACCTCAAGGCCATTGCCGTGCGCGGCACCCTGGGCGTGGGCAATGTGCGCGACGCCAAGGCGTTCATGGCTGCGGTCAAGGCGGGCAAAAAGGTGCTGCACGACAACGCGGTCACCGGCCAGGGCCTGCCCAAATACGGCACCCAGGTGTTGATGAACGTGATCAACGAAATTGGCGCATTGCCCACGCGCAACCACCGCGAGGTGCAGTTCGAGGGTGCGAAAGACATCTCCGGCGAGGCCATGCACGAGCCGCGCAAAACCGACGGCAAACCCAATCTGGTCACCAACCAGGCCTGCTTCGGCTGCACCATCGCCTGCGGCCGCATCAGCAAAATCGACGAGCACCATTTCAGCGTCGAGAACAAGCCGCAATACTGGGGCGCTTCGGGCGGGCTGGAATACGAAGCCGCCTGGGCGCTGGGCTCGGCCAACGGCGTCAACGATCTGGAGGCGCTGACCTACGCCAACTTCCTCTGCAACGAAGACGGCATGGACCCCATCACTTTCGGCGCCACCGTGGGCGCGGTGATGGAGCTTTACGACATGGGTCTGCTGACCAAGGAACAGCTCGGCGTGGAAGCGCCTTTCGGCTCGGCCAAGGCGCTGACCTACTTCGCCGAAATCACCGCACGCGGCGAGGGCTTCGGCAAGGAACTGGCGCTGGGCAGCAAACGCCTGACGGCCAAGTACGGCCACCCCGAACTGAGCATGAGCGTCAAAGGCCAGGAGTTCCCGGCCTACGACTCGCGCGGCATTCAGGGCATGGGCCTGGCCTACGCGACCAGCAACCGCGGCGCCTGCCATCTGCGCGGTTACACGGTGGCTTCGGAAGTGCTGGGCATCCCGGTCAAGACCGACCCGCTGGTGGCCGACGGCAAGCCCGAACTGGTGAAGGCGTTTCAGGACGCCACGGCCGTGTTCGACTCTGCCGGCATCTGCCTGTTCACCAGCTTCGCCTGGACGCTGGCCGACGTGCAGCCGCAGCTTGCCGCCGCCTGCCTGGAAGAGTTCACCATGGACGAACTGAACACCATAGGCGAACGTATCTGGAACATGGAGCGCGACTACAACAACCGCGCGGGCTTCACCGCCAAGGACGACACCTTGCCGCCGCGTCTGCTCAAAGAGCCCGCCAAGACCGGCCCGGCCAAGGGGCTGACCAATAAGCTGCCCGAGATGCTGCCTCGCTATTACGAGCTGCGCGGCTGGACTCCTGAAGGCACGCTCAAACCCGAAACCCGCACGCGACTCGGGCTTTGACTTGAGCCCCCTCCCCGCGCGTGGGGAGGGTTGTGCGCCTACCACCTCCCCCACGGTTTGGGGAGGTGGTAGGCGGCGTGAGATCGGCTCGGAATCGAGGCAGACAACATGAAGCACCACGTCATCATCGGCAACGGCCCCGCGGGCGTCGTTGCTGCAGAAACCCTGCGCAAACACATCGCCGCCGAAGACACCATCACCCTGATCGGCGACGAAGAAGGGCCGCCGTATTCGCGCATGGCGATTCCCTACCTGCTGCACGGCGACATCACCGAGCGCGGCACCTGGCTGCGCAAAGACCCGCAGCACTTCAGGCAGATCGGCATCAGTCAGCGCCATGCGCGGGTGAAGTCGCTCGACGCCGCGCGCAAAACCCTCACCCTCGAATCCGGTGAAACGCTGTCCTTCGACACCCTGCTGATCGCCACCGGTTCCACGCCGACGCTGCCGCGCATTCCCGGCATCCACGCGCAACGGGTGCATACCTGCTGGACACTGGAAGATGCCCGCGCCCTCACCCAGTTCGCCGTGCCCGGCGCGCGGGTCATCCAGCTTGGTGCGGGCTTCATCGGCTGCATCATCATGGAAAGTCTGGTGCGCCGCCGGGTGCAGCTCACCGTGGTGGAAATGGGCGACCGCATGGTGCCGCGCATGATGGGTGAAACCGCCGGCGGCATGATCCGCGACTGGGTGCAAGGCAAGGGCGTGACGGTGCATACCGGCGCGCGCATCGAGTCCATCGAATCCAATCCAAGCGACATGGCCGCCCCGCTGGCCGTGCGACTTTCCACCGGCGAGCGTCTGCCCGCCGATCTGGTGATTTCGGCCGCGGGCGTCAAACCCAATATCGGCTTTCTCGAAGGCTCTGGCGTGCATTGCCTGCAAGGCGTGCTCACCGATGAACACCTGCAGACCAATGTGCCCGGCATCTTTGCCGCCGGAGATTGCGCCGAGGCGTTTGACATGCTCTACGGCAAGCCGATGGTCAGCGCCATCCAGCCCAACGCGGTCGATCAGGCTTATGTTGCGGCGATGAATATGGCCGGTCGGCGCACTCAGCTGCGCGGGGTCACGCAGATCAACGTGCTCGACACCCTGGGACTGATCTCCAGCAGCTTCGGCCAGTGGCAGGGTGTGAAGGGGGGGCAAGGCGTGGAGCTGACCGACCGGGCGGGATACAAACACCTCAGCCTGCAATTCGAGGGCGATGTGATGGTGGGCAGCAACAGCATTGGCTCGACGCAGCACATCGGAGTCTTGCGCGGCCTGGTCGAAGGCCGGGTCAAGCTCGGCGCCTGGAAAGACCGCCTGCTGGCTGACCCCACCCGCCTGATGGAAGCCTACCTCGCCAGCGCGCAGGCGCAAGACCGTCGCGCCGATGCGGTGCATCATTGAAGGTGATTCACGCACTCATGGATGCGCACTCCTCATCCCCTCATGCCCAGGCCCAGCCCAAGGCTGGCGTGCAAATCACTCTCAAGCTGATGGCCACCCTGACGGACTATCTGCCGCAGCCGCGACAAGGCCATCAGATCACGCTGGATATCGCTCCGGACACCACCATTCAAGACGTGGTGGAGCGCTTTCGCCTGCCCTGGAAGCTGGTGCATCTGGTTCTGGTGAACGGCGTTTACATCGCGCCAGACCAGCGCGACACCCGCGTGCTGCAAGAAGGTGAAACCCTCGCGATCTGGCCGCCCGTCGCTGGAGGCTGAGCACACTTCATGTACGGCCTCGACGCCCCCGCCCATTGCCAACTCGACATGGCCATCACCCGCAGCGCGTTTGCGCGGCAGCTGGCGATGGCGTTCCCCACGCTGCGCACCGAAGGCCCGCAGGCTTATTCAGGGCATGACGCAGGTTGCATTTGGCACATCCGTCTGCATCCTGCCGAGCCCACCCGGCTGGGGCTGATCGTGCTCGAACGCTGGCTGGTCGAGGTGTCGCTCACCGCCGCAGACCCCGCCAAGCGCAGGGCGTGGTGGCAGCAGTTCACCGCCCATTTTCAAAAAGGCGGGGGGTAGAAGCGCCCATCAAGCTCTGCGCATCAAGCTGCACCAGCTCGGCGCTGTGCAGAATGTCTTGCAGAATCTGCGGCGCCTCGAAAACCGCCCGGTTGCGATACGCGGCCACGCGCGCGCGGCTCGCGGCAAGATCGTCGAGAAACGCGGGCAGTGCCGTCTCGATGGCGCGAAAACTCGGCAGCACCAGACCGAAGCCGTTTTCACGCACCCAATCCGTGTTGTAACGCTCCTGCGGCATGGTCCAGGCGTTGCGCGTGACGATTACCGGCAAGCCCAGATGCAGCGCCTCACTCAAGGAGCCGGGCCCCGGTTTGCCGATGAAAAAATCGCCCAAGCGCATCACCTCGGCCACGGCGCTGGTGAAGCCCATCACATGGCGTGGTGCAGAAGCCGACAAGGCGCGCAGCTTGGCCGCCAGCTTGGCGTTGTGGCCGCACATGAAAATGAGTTGCACATCGGGCAGGCGTTCGGCGATGGCCAGCATGCTGCGCGAGCCGTGCCCCCCGAACATCACCACCCCCACCGGACGCTGCGGATCGAAGCCCATCGCCTGCAGTCTCTGCGCCCGGTCGAAATCCGCCGGCTCGGCGTAGAAATCGGGGCGAATGATCATGCCCGAGGTCGCGTGCACTTTCTCAGCGGCGAACCCGGCCTGCAAAGCCTGCTGCACAGCATGCTCCGAGCCGCAAATGAGGTGCTGGTCTTGCCCCTGCTCCATCCAGAAATGTGGCGGAAAATCGGCCAGATCGGTCAACAGGGTCACATAGGGCACGCCGGGCAAAGTGGCGGTCAGGCTCTCAAACAGCGAACGGTTGAAATTGGGAATCAGCGACACCACCAGATCGGGCTCGGTGCGCAGCCAATGCAGCTTGAGAATTTTGAGCAGGGTGGGATGCAGCAGGCGCAACGCCCCTTGCAGCAGTTTGAGTTCGTGCCGCAGACCGATGGTGAGGCCGCGCGCCAAACGGGCGTTGTAATAGTCTTCCGGAGAGAAGGTGTATTTGCGCACCGTGCCCTGCGGGTCGAGCACGTCGGTGAGATTGACCAGCCGAACCTGCCAGGGCAAGCCCGACTGCGCAATGCTTTTTTCCAGGGCCAGGGCCGAGGCGCGGTGACCGCCTCCGGCGTTGAAATAAATCAGATCGATGTTTTTTGTGGGCATGATGTTTCGCTGCGAATCCGAAGATATCCCTTTCATGTGACGAAATTACCACGTCATGGTTTCATAGGACAGCGGTAATTTTGTAAATTTCGCGCAGCCCGGATTGAGAAAGTACGCAAAATCAGGTTCCATATCGTGTGATGACGGAAATAAATCCGCTCTTCACCCCCCCACTTAAGCAAACAGACTTGGAGTCCCCATGAAATTCAAACTTGCCCTGATCGCCGCAGCCGTGCTTTCGCTTGCAGCTTGCCAGAAAGCTGAACAGGCCGCCAGCGGTGCGGCCAGCGCGGCGCAGTCTGCCGCCAGCTCGGCCGTCGCCGCAGGCGCCAGTGCCGCGGGCGCCGCAGCCAGCGCCGCACATGGCGCAGCGACAACTGCCGCCAGCGCCGCCGGTGGCATGGTCGATCACGCGGCCAGCGCCGCGCAAGGCGCTGCGAGCGCGGCCGGACATGCCGTGAGCGGTGCCGCCAGTGCGGCAACGGGCGCAGCGAGCGAGGCAGTGCATTCGGGCGCCGCCGCAGTGTCGGGCGCCGTGTCTGATGCTGCCGACAAGGCCAAGAGCGCAGCTACCGACGCGATGAACACCATGAAAGAGAAAGCCACCGACGCCGCGCATGGTGCGATGGACAAGGCCCACGAAGCCGTCAGCAAACCCTGATCGTTGCCGTGGTCATTGCCGTAAGCTGTCGCGGCTTACGCGGCGGCGTATCGGCATTTCCGTCTCAGGCGGCGAACTTCGGTTCGCCGTTTTTTTTTCGCCTCGCGCCTCACTCCAGATCGGCCTCGGGGTTGTCGAGGCTGAAGACTTCGGCGTTGTCGTCGTAGGCGTACACCTCGGCGTAGCGGCCCCAGTCGATGGCGGTGTCGAGCACGCGGCGGGCTTCGTCTTCGCTGAGGTGATCTTCGAGTTCGGTGAGAAAGCGCGAATCGGGCGCGCGGTGGTTGAAACGCTCGTCGAGCACCGTGCGGATGCGCGCCACCAGCGGCACGCGCTCGATCAGGTGGCGGGCGAAAACCTCCTTGCGCTCCTGCAGACTGCCATCGACAAAGGTTCGCCCAGCAGGCAGCAGCATGATGTCGCCGTCTTCCACCTGAGCGAAACCGAGCAGTTCCACGCCTTCGATCAGCGGAAACAGTTCGTCCACGGAGAAGTGCATGTCTTCGGCCAGTTCGGGCAGGCTGATGCGGGTGTTGGCGCTGCTTTTTTCGAGGGCGTCGAGCTCTTCGAGCAGACCGGCCAGGGCATTGACCGAGAGCGATGGCAGGCGCAGGCCGATGCCCGGCGCCTGTTTGCGCACCGCGTCGCGCCCGGTCGGGCGGGCGGTCATGGCGCCGTAAATGCCCTCGACCAGATCGCGGAACTGCTGCGATTCGCGCTCGCGCGGGTGCGGCAGATCGATGTGCATTTCGCTGATCACCCGCCCGGGATTCGATCCGAGGATGACGATGCGGTCGGCCATGAGCACGGCTTCTTCGATGTTGTGCGACACCAGCAGAATGCCGCGGGTGGGAATCTTGCGCTCCGCCCACAGATCGAGCAGATCGGTGCGCAGGGTCTCGGCGGTGAGCACGTCGAGCGCGGAGAACGGCTCGTCCATCAACAGCACGTCGGGGTTGATGACCAGCGCGCGGGCGAATCCCACGCGCTGGCGCATACCGCCCGACAGCTCGCGCGGATAGGCGGACTCGAAACCGTCCAGGCCGATGAGGTCGATGGCGGCCAGCGCGCGGGCACGGCGTTCGGCCGGCGGCACCTTGAGCGCCTCCAGCCCCAGCTCGACGTTCTGCAGCACCGTCAGCCAGGGAAACAGCGCAAAGCTCTGGAACACCATCGCCAGCCCCGGCACCGGGCCGTCGATCGGCTTGCCGCGATGCAGCGTCGTGCCGCTGGTGGCGGACACCAGCCCGGCCAGGGTGCGCAAGAGGGTGGACTTGCCCGAACCGGAGCGCCCCAGCAACACCAGAATTTCACCGTCGCGCAAATCGAGATCGACGCCGTCGAGAATGACCAGCTCGCCGCCCTCGGGGGTGCGATACGACTTGCGCACCCCGGCGAGATGAAAGATGGGCGTGGCCGACGCGTCCGGCAGCGCGCTGCTCAGGTCTTGGGAAGTGACTGCGTTCATGGAGGTTCCTGGAGAGGCTTGAGGATGGGCCATCAATCGAGCCGCACCCGCGTGGCGGCAATCTTGTAGAGGCGGTGCCAGACCAGACGATTGATGGCGATGACGTACAAGGCCATCACGCCCACACCCAGACCCACCTTCAGCGTCTGCCCCTGCTGGGTGGCTTCGGTGATGTAGGCGCCCAGCCCGGTGGCGATCAGGGTGTGACTGCCCCAGCTCACCACTTCGGCCACGATGCTGGCGTTCCACGCCCCGCCCGAGGCCGTGAGCCCGCCAGTGACGAATCCCGGAAACACGGCGGGCAGATAGAGCTTGCGCCACAACAGCCAGCCGCGCAAACCCAGATTGCGGCCGGCCTCGCGCAAGTCGCTGGGCAGGGCCGAGGCCGAGCCGATGACCGAAAACAGGATGTACCACTGGCTGCCCAGAATCATCAGCGGCGCAGTAAACACATTGACATTGAGGTTCCAGTGCACGATGGCCACCACCACCAGCGGGAACAGCAAGTTGGCGGGGAAGGCGGCGAGAAACTGCGCCACCGGCTGCGCCACGGCCGCCCAGCGCGGACGCAGGCCGACCCAGATGCCCACCGGCACCCAGATCAGCGCCGATATCGCCACCAGCACGAACACTTTGAGCGCGGTGAACGCGCCCAGCAACATCACATGGCCGACCTGCAGCCAGCCGAAATCGCGCGGCAACACCAGAAACAGCGCCACGATCAGGCCGAGGGTGAACAGCACCATGCTGACGACAAACACCCGGTCGCCCCACACAGAAGGCGCGCGCTGTGGCGATTTGTGCAGCGGCACCGCGGGAAGCAGGCGCACGCTCATCTCCCACAGCACGGCGGGCAGCCGGGCCAGACGCTGGGTGAGGCGGGTGCGGCGCAGAAAGTCGAGCACCACCGAACGCGGCGCGTCCACGCTGACGGTGTTGTCCAGACGAAACTTGTCGGCCCAGGCGACGATGGGGCGGAACAGCAGAAAGTCGTACGACAAAATCACCACCACCATGGCCAGAATCGCCCAGCCGATGGCCCCCAGATTCTTGGCCCCGATCGCCGCGGCGATATACGAGCCGATGCCCGGAACCGACACCTGCTGCCCGGCCACGGTGAGCGCCTCGGCGGCCACGACGAAGAACCAGCCGCCCGACATGGACATCATCGCGTTCCACAACAGGCCCGGCGCGGCGTAAGGGAGTTCGAGCTTCCAGAAGCGCTGCCAGGCGTTGAGGCGGTAAAGCGTGGCGGCCTCGGTGAGGTCGCGCGGCACGGTCTTGAGCGATTGATAGAGGCTGAAGGTCATATTCCAGACCTGCGAAGTCCAGACCGCGAAAATCACCGCGAACTGCAGGCCCAGCATGCTGCCGGGAAACAGGGCGATGAAACCCGTCACGGTGATGGACAGATACCCCAGAATGGGCACCGACTGCAGCACATCGAGCAGCGGCACCATCAGCTTTTCGGCGTAGCGATTGTTGGCCGCGATCCAGGCGTAAATCAGGGTGAACACGGTGCTGGCGGCCAGCGCGGCCAACATGCGCAGCACGGTGTAGAGCGCGTACTCGGGCAGGTCGGCGGGGCTGAGCGACAACGCCACGGTCTCGCCCAGATGGAACGGCTGCGCCATCTGCCGACTGGCATGGCCGATGATGAGCAGCATGCCGATGACCAGCGGCAGCGCGATCAGATCGCGACGATTGGGCAGCGGCAGCGCCAGCGGACGAAAATTGAGGGCCATGAATCAGGCTGGACGGTTGAGGCGGGTAGTGACGGGTTGTGAAACTGGCGGCAAAAACAGCCGACTAGTCTAACGAGAGACGCGTGAAATTTCGATCATGCGAGCGTCATCGACTTTACACAGAAGTATCCGGGCATTTCAGCCGCGGGTTGACCGCCCTGCTGCCCCGCCAGGCTCAGCCCCATTCACGCAGGCCATGCACAATGACGCCATGCAAGCCAGAACCTATCTCCGCGTCTCGCTGCTCGCCGCGATCATCGTCATCAGCCTCAAGCTGCTGGCCTGGAAGGTCACGGGCTCGGTGGGCTTTCTGTCGGACGCGATGGAGTCCATCGTCAACGTCGCCGCCGCCGCGTTCGCCCTGTTCATCGTGCGCATCGCCGAGGCGCCGCCCGACGCAGACCACCCTTACGGCCATACCAAGGCGGAGTATTTCTCCAGCGGCGTCGAGGGCCTGCTCATCGGCGTGGCCGCGGTGCTCATTCTGATCGAGGCCGCCCGGCGCCTCACCCACCCGCAACCCATCAGCGACGTGCCGCTGGGCGCGGTGATCTCCGCCGCGGCCACGGTGATCAACCTCGGTGTCGCGCTGTGGATGCTGCGCGGCGCGCGGCGCCTGCGTTCCATCGTCATCGAAGCCGACGCCCGGCACCTGCTCACCGATGTCTGGACCTCCGTGGGCGTGATCGTCGCCGTGCTGCTGGTGCCGCTCACCGGCTGGCTCTGGCTCGACCCGGTGATCGGCATTGTGGTGGCGCTGCACATTCTGCGCGAGGCGTTTTCGCTGGTGAAGCGCTCGGTCGATGGACTGATGGACAAGTCGATGGACGACGCCGACCTCGCGGGCCTGCAGGCCGTGCTCGACCGCTTTCGCTCGCAAGATCTGCGCTTCGATCATGTGCGCACCCGCGTGGCCGGCACCCGACGTTTCGCCTCCATGCACCTGCACATGCCGGGCGGGTGGTCGCTTCAGCGCGCTGCAGACTGCCGTTACGCCGTGGAAAAGGCGCTGATCGAGGCTTATCCCGGCATGACGGTGACCATTGAAATGCTGACCTCCGCACAGGAAAGCCTGCAGGAGGAAAATGCGCAGATGCAGGCTGCGGGAACCGGTAGCCATCCCGTCGCCACGCACAGCGCCCCCTCGCATCCGCACTGAAACCCGACCGCCCTCGTAACCACGTTCCGCCCCGGAGACACTCATGCAACTCACCAGCCCCGCCTTCGCCGATGGTCAGCCGATTCCGCCGCAATACGCGTTTTGCAAGCCGTCGGCGGTCGGCCATGTGGCCCTGTCGCAGAACTTCAACCCGCCGCTGGCCTGGTCGGGCGTACCGCAGGGCGCGCAAAGCCTGGTGCTGATCTGCCACGATCCCGACGTGCCCAGCCGCGCCGACGACGTCAACCTCGACGGCCACACCGTGCCGGCCGATCTGCCCCGGGTGGACTTCTATCACTGGCTGCTGGTGGACATGCCCGCCACCCGCACGCATATCGACGAAAAGGAATTCAGCCGCGAAGTCACCGCGCGCGGCAAACCGGGGCCCGAGTCCATCGACGGCATGCGTCAGGGCGTGAACGACTACACCGCCTGGTTCGCCGGAGATCAGGACATGGCCGGTCAGTATTTCGGCTACGACGGCCCCTGCCCGCCCTGGAACGACAGCCTGCTGCACCACTACATCTTCACGCTGTACGCGCTCGACGTGGCACGCTGCCCAGTGGACGGCGCGTTCAACGGCGCGCAACTGCGTGCGGCCCTCGCCGGGCATGTGCTGGCCCAGGCCAGTCTCACCGGCACCTACACCCTCAACCCCGCCCTGCGCTGATCCATGTCCGATACCCCTGACGCTCCGACCCCCACGCCCCCGCAGAAAAAAAGGGGCATGAATGTGCAGCTCAGCGGGCTGCTGGGCATTGTGCTGGCCATCGTGGTGCTGGTGGGCATCTTCAGCCTGCTGCGTGGCCGCCTGGTGAGCGAGCCGGTGGACGCGCCCCAGCTTCAACTGGCCAATGACAGCCCGTGCATGGCCGATGGCCTCAAGGCGCTGGCCGCCAGCGGCAAACCCATCACCTACGGCCAGTTGGGCGCGCTGAAAAAGCAGTGCGGAGAAGATGGCGAATGATCAGATCGGGTGCAGCGGGCGTGAAACACCGCCCTGCTTCACCCGCCCGAACTGCACCTGCACCCTGAAACCCTGAGCGGTGGCACCCTGCGGCAAATCGCTCAGCGTGATCTCGGCATCATGCTGGCGAGCGATTTCGCGCACGATGGCCAGCCCCAGTCCGCTGCCCTCGCTGCCGTTGTCCAGAATGCGATAGAACGGCTCGAACACCAGCGCACGTTCCGCTTCGGGAATGCCGGGCCCGCTGTCATCCACCTGAAGCTGCACCACGGGCGCACCGCGCGCGTCGTCGGCCGTCGCGCTGCGCAGCCGCAGGGCCACGCTGCCTCCGGGCGGGGTGTAGGTGATGGCGTTGTGCAGCAGGTTCTTGATGAGTTCCTGCAGCAACAAGGCGTTGCCGCGCACCGGCAGCGGCCGCGGGGGGCTGTCGAACTCCAGTTCCAGTTGCTTGTCGAGCGCCAGCATGGCCAGCTCCTGCATGGCTTCTGCGGCGGGCTGGCGCAGGTCGATGGCCTCGAACACGGCGCGCGCCGCGCCGCCCTGATTTTCCGCGCGGGTGAGCGCCAGCAACTGATTCACCAGCCGGGTGGTGCGCTCCACGCTGCGGCCGATCTGCCGCAGACTGGCGCGCAGATCGGCCGGGTCGGTTTCGCGCTGCGCCAGTTCGGCCTGCATGCGCAGACCAGCCAGCGGGGTCTTGATCTGATGCGCGGCGTCGGCGATAAAACGCTTTTGCGTCTGCAGCGACTGCTGCAAGCGGGCGAACAGACTGTTGATCGAATCGACCAGCGGCGCGATTTCTTCTGGCGCATCCTGCTCATCGATCGGGCTGATGTCGTCTGCACGGCGGCGGCGAATGCGCGCCTGCAATTCGTTGAGCGGCGCGATGCCCTGCCCCAGCCCGAACCACACCAGCAAGATGAAAATCGGCACCACGACGAATTGCGGCAGGATGACGCCCTGCACGATGTCGCGCGCCAGCCGGGTGCGCGCTTCCGTGCTCTGCGCCACCTGCACCAGCACGGGGCCGGTCGAACTGTCCCCTGGCTGCACCGGCGGCCAGACCCAGACCCCGGCCAGTCGTGCGCTGTGCGCGCCGATCTCGCTGTCCCGCCAGATCACTGTCAGCGGAGCACTCGCCTGCGCCGGCGGCAAGCTCGCCGGTGCGGGCAGGCCCGTCTCACCCGCCAGCAGCGCACCGGTCTTGCTGCGCACCTGGTAGCCGAGAATGCCGCCCACTGGCGGCTGTCGCAGCGTCTGCTGCCACAGGGCCGACTGCGCCGCGCCCTGCGCGCCTTCGGTCTGCACCTGCGCGGCGAGTTGCAGCAGGGTGTGCTGCAGCGCCGCGTCGTAGGGCTTGGCGGAAATGGCTTGCGCCACCAGATAAGTAATGCCGATGGACAGCGGCCACAGCAACAGCATGGGCGCGAGCATCCAGTCGAGAATTTCGCCGAACAGCGAGCGTGGATGATGCCGACGTTTGCGCCCCGCCGCCCCTTCGGTCGGCTCGCCGGACGGCGAGATTTCAGGCATCGGAACGAGGAGGCTCGGCCGACTCGGCCGAAGGCGCGGCAGCCGGGGCGATTTTCTCCAGGCAGTAGCCCAGACCGCGCACTGTGGCGATGCGCACCGGGCCGACCTCGATCTTCTTGCGCAGCCGGTGCACATACACCTCGATGGCGTTGGTGCTCACCTCCTCCCCCCACACGCACAGGTGCTCGACGAGCTGGTCCTTGCTCACCAGCCGCCCGGCTCGCTGCAGCAGCACTTCGAGCAGGGTGAGTTCACGCGCGGAGAGTTCCACCACATGGCCGTCAAGAGTCACCACGCGGCCGGTGATGTCGTAATGCAGCGGGCCGTGCTGGATGACGGCGCTGGCGCCGCCCATGCCCCGGCGCGACAGCGCGCGCACGCGGGCTTCGAGCTCCTGCAGCGCGAAGGGCTTGGCCATGTAATCGTCGGCGCCGAGGTCGAGGCCGCGCACCTTGTCTTCCACGCTGTCGGCGGCGG
>NZ_JBYCKI010000020.1:0-5054 GCF_057473305.1 Thiomonas sp. TH-17 | reverse complement strand
GACCAAACAATTGATTGCGGTCGCCGTGGCGCATGTGACCCAGTGTCCCTATTGCATCCGAGGCCACACCAAGGCTGCTCTTAAGGCAGGCGCCAGCCGTGAGCAAATCATGGAGGCCGTTTGGGTTGCCGCCGAAATGCGAGCGGGCGCCGCCTATGCGCATTCGCTGTTGGCGCTGGATACGATGCGCGAGGAAGATGCCAAAATCGATCCCGCGTAGTCGCGCCAGCGTGCTGTATCGACCGGCGAAGCAAATCGCAGACGATTGCGGCGCGCTGGCCGACCGATGCCCAGATGCTGAATTTCCACTTTCTGCTCAGGCAGCTCGGTTGCGCTGACCAACGCATCTCACAGTCCGTAGATACAGGAGAATCCTGAACATGGCCTCGAACTCGGCTGAGGACATCCCCGCTCAGCATGTGGCGATGCTGGCGACAGTGCAACGCATGCGCTTGGGCTTGCTCGTCGGCAACCTGATCGAGGCGCGCGCCGCACGCGATGTGCTGCAAGGCTTGCACGCAGCCCATATCGCGCTCGAAGAAACCGCGCTGATTCCGAAGCTGCCGACCAGCGCACGCTGGTCGGCAAAGGTCTATCTGGCCGAACATGCCAAGCTGAGCGCGATGCTCGGCGAATGGCGCGAGATCTTGGCACGACAACCTGACCGACTCGATCCGCCCGAACAACGTCTAACGCTGCTCGACGCCTCCGCGCCTTTGCAGCATCTGCTCGAACATCATTTCGAGCGTGAAGAAAAGGGCTTGTTGATCGAAACCCGGCGCTGAGCCGCGCTCAAGCCGTGGACAGCGGCACGGCGACGAACTTGCGCAGCGCAGGATTGAGGCAGTCTGCCAAGGTTGTTTCGTTGAGTGCGGCATAGAACGCGCGGCGGGCGCGTTCGAGTTTGGGCCGCAAGGCGCAAAAGCCGGTGAGCAGGCACTGGCCGCCATCGTCGCGGAAACACTCGGTCAGCGGGGCGTCGTCTTCCAGCCATTGCAACACCTCACCGATGCGAATGGCTGTGGCGCGCCTGGCGAGCCTGACGCCACCGCCGGCGCCGCGCGTGGTCTGCACATACCCCCCGGCGGCAAGGCGTTGCAGCACCTTGATGAGGTGATCGCGCGAAATATCGAGCTTGGTCGCAAGCTCGACGCTCGACCAGGTCTCGCGTTCGCTGCCGGCCAGCACGAGCAGGGCGCGTAGGCCAAAATCGGAAAAAGAAGACAGCCGCATGGTGGAATCCTTCAGAAGAGGTATTGCAAATACTACTAAAGAATTTTATAGTGGAATTCATTCTACCTTTTTATAGCTCCACGTCATTGATTTGCACAGGACTTTCTGCCATGCACACCCAAGACCTCCCAGCAAGCTCCTCCTCACCGCTCGCCGCCCTCCCCCTGGGCCAACTGGCGCGCGATCTACCTGGTTCCACCGCCGTGTTCCGACGCCACCGGTTGGACTTCTGCTGCGGTGGCGACATGACCCTGGAAGCGGCCGCGCAGGCGCGCCAGCTCGACCTGGCGACTATTGAGCGCGAACTCGCGGAGTTGAGCCCGCAGGCGCTGGATGACACGCCGAGCGACCCCGACGCCCTGATCGACCTCATCGTCAGCCGCTTCCACGACGTGCACCGGCGCGAGCTGCCGGAATTGATCACCCTGGCCGCCAAAGTCGAGCGCGTGCACAAGGACCATGCCGAGGTGCCGACCGGTCTGGCTGCCCTGCTCCAGGAGATGCTCGACGAACTGCAGGAGCATATGCAAAAGGAAGAACAGATCCTGTTCCCGATGATGCGCCGCAATCCCGGTGCGGTTCTCACCCCGCCGATCTCACGCATGCGCGCCGAGCATGATGACCACGGCCGGATGCTGCAACGCGTGCAGGATCTCACCCGCGATCTGAGGCTGCCCGCCGAGGCGTGCAACACATGGCGCGCGCTGTATGCAGGTCTGGACAAGTTCACCGCCGATTTCATGCAGCACGTCCACACCGAAAACAACATCCTGTTCCCGCAGTTCGAAGAACAGGCGTGAAGCCTGCTGCGCTGCCCTCCTCTTTCAACCCCGACTCACTTCAACCCAAGGAACCCACCATGGAACCCCTCACCGTCGTCAACCAACCCCACTCCCACCGCCGCGCAGACCGCGTCTATCCCTTCGACGCCAGCGGCATCGCCAAGCGCTTTCGCCATGCCGCCATCTTCGGCGCGCTGAATGCGCTGGAGCCGGGAGAGACCATGGCGTTTTTCAACGACCATGATCCCCTGCCGCTGCTGGCACAGATCGCGCAGCATTTCGGTGACAAGGTACGCATCGAATACGTCAGCCGCTCGCCCGAAGGGGTGCAAATCGACTTTCACGTGCAAGACGTGCAAGCCGGCGCCTGAGGCGAAGGATCGAACCGACGGCGGCTGAGCGGCGAAGCTGAGCGGCCCCGCCTGGCTGCGCCGGATCACCCACTCACCACAGCCCCGCCTGCAGCCGTGCCGCCTCGGACATGCGCTCCAGGCTCCACGGCGGGTCCCAGACGAGTTCCACGTTCACTCGCGCGATTCCTGGAATGCGTCGCACCTTGTCCTCGACCTCGGCGGTGAGGATGTTTCCCATGCCGCAGCCGGGTGCGGTCAGCGTCATGTCGATGTCCACCGCCCAAGCGGCGCCGCTGGCGTCGGTCGGTTGCACGTCCAGGCGATAGATCAGACCCAGCTCCACGATATTGACCGGAATTTCCGGGTCGTAGCAGGTGGCGAGTTGTTCCAGCACGGCATTTTCGGCTTCCTCGCACGTCGTTGGCGCGGGAATGTCTTGCCGCTGCCCGTCATTCAGCCCAAGCGCATCGGCATAGCGGCCGTCGATGCGGTACATGCGGCCCTCGGACACCACGGTGACGTGGCTGCCCAGCCGTTGGGTGATGCGTACCTCGGTGCCCTGCAGCAAGGTTCCGGCAGTGCCCAGCGGCACCAGGGTCGCGGGGACGTCGCGCTGCAGGATGATGGGGCCAGAGTCGATGGGTTCGTCCATGGTCAACCCTCCGGCGTGGACAGCTCTTCGGTGCGCGCCACCTGCGCGGTTTGAGTGAGCGCGTTGCGCAGGGTATGCCAGGCGAGCATGGCGCACTTCACTCGCGCGGGAAACTGCCTCACGCCTGCGAGCACGGCGAGTTTGCCCAGACCGGCCTCGGCGCCGGTGTCGCCATCGACCAGGATGCCGTGCATCTGTACGAACAAAGTCAGTGCCTCGTCCACACGCTTGCCCTTGACCGCTTCGGTCAGCAGCGAGCCCGACGCGGTGGAAATCGCGCACCCCTCGCCGGTAAAGGCCACGTCCTGGATGCAGCCCGCGTCGTCCACAAACAATTCGAGTTCAAGGCGGTCGCCGCACAGCGGGTTGTCACCCTGCGCGCAGCGGTTGGGCTGCGGCAAATGGCCGAAGTGTCTGGGCCTGCGGTAATGATCGAAGATCACGTCCTGGTAGAGGTCGCGCAGGTCGGGAGGGGCATCGTCGGATGGGCTGTCAGGCATGGGTCGTGGACTCCGTGTTTAGGCGGCAAACATCACCTGCGCCTTGCGCACCGCGCGCACCAGTGCGTCGATGTCGTCTTCGCCGTTGTAAAGACCGAGCGATGCCCGAGCCATCGCCGCGACGCCGTAGCGTTGCATCAGCGGCATCGCGCAGTGGTGGCCGGCGCGGATGGCGACTCCCTCGGCATCGGCGATGGTGCCGAGGTCGTGGGCGTGAAGACCGTCGATGTTGAAGGAGATGACGCCGATCTTGTCCGGAACCGTGCCGTAGATGCGAAGCCCGGGGATGCGGGAAAGCGCGCTTTGCGCCCACTCCAACAGCGTGCGCTCGTGCTGCGCGATGGCGTCCCAGCCGAGGCCCTGCACGAAGTCGATCGCAGCGGCCAGGCCCACCGCGCCAGTGATGTGCGGAGTGCCGGCCTCGAAACGGGTTGGCGGATCGGCGTAGGTGGTGCGTTCGAAGCTGACGCTGCGGATCATGTCGCCGCCGCCCTGATACGGCGGCATCGCGGCCAGCATCTCGGCGCGGCCCCACAGCACACCGATGCCGGTGGGGCCGTAGAGCTTGTGACCGGAGAAGACATAGAAGTCGCAACCCAGCGCCTGCACGTCCACCGGCAGATGCGCCACGGCTTGCGCGCCATCGACCAGCACCGGCACGCCGCGCGCATGGGCAAGCTGCGCCACGCTCGCCACATCGTTGACGGTGCCCAGTACGTTCGAGACATGGGTGACGGCCAGCATGCGCGTGCGCGGCCCGAGTAGCTCCGGCAAGGCCTGCAGATCGAGCGCGCCGTCGTCGCGGATCGGCGCCACGCGCAATTTGGCACCGGTGGCATCGCACACCACCTGCCAGGGCACGATGTCGGCATGGTGCTCCATCGCCGTCACCAGCACCTCGTCGCCGGGCTGCAGGCGCGGCCGTGTGTAGCTTTGTGCGACCAGATTGATCGCTTCGGTGGCGCCACGCACGAACACGATCTCGCCGGCGCTGCGGGCGTGGACAAAGGCCGCAACCTTGGCCCGCGCGGCCTCGAAGGCGTCGGTGGCGCGCTGCGACAGCGCATGGACGCCGCGGTGGATGTTGGCGTAATCGCGCAGTTCGAAGGCGCGCATGGCGTCGAGCACGGCCAGCGGTTTTTGCGTCGTCGCCGCATTGTCCAGATACACCAGCGGCTTGCCGTGCACCGTCTGGGCGAGGATGGGGAAATGATCGCGGATCGCCGAAAGTTGCGGCGCGGGACGCGATGGCGATTCAAACGCATTCATGCCGAAACCTCTGAGGCTTCGATTGCCAGACCGCGCCGTGCGGCAAGCCGTGTGCGCACCTGTGCGCGCAAGGGCTCCCAGCCGATGTCGGGCAGGGCTTGCGCCACGAAGGCCTGCACCAGCAGGGCGCGAGCGAGCGGCGCAGCGATGCCGCGCGACTGCAGATAAAACAGCGCCTCGGCGTCGAGCTGACCGACCGTGGCGCCGTGGCTGCAAAGCACGTCGTCCGCGTCGATCTGCAGTTGCGGACGGGTATCGGCCTCGG
>NZ_JBYCKI010000019.1:0-4336 GCF_057473305.1 Thiomonas sp. TH-17 | reverse complement strand
TGCAGCGCGAACTTGAGGCCGCAGGATGTGCCGGCGCGCAGCACAGTGAGTGAGACTGGCGCGCCGTGCAGTGAGACCGCGAGCGCACTGGCTACCGAAACCGCTATTCGCGCTGAGCGAGGATGACGCGCAGACGTGGGTGCACGCGTATCGCAGGCATCAGCTATTTTTCTTGGGCTTACGCTTGACGCCTTGGCGAGCCGCTACAGAGGCATCTGCCATCACCCTTCCGCCGGACGGGCGACCCTTCCTGAGCTCCTTGCTTGCATCTTTCAGATCCTTCTTGGTTGGCGGCTTGATCGTTTCTTTCTTAGCCATCGGTTCCTCCCGGTAGCAATTAACAAACGTAGTCAGTGCCTTTCCCTTGGAGCAACCAGATCAGTGATCTCGAAATTGTGCAGTTGGCCGAATCGTCGATAGATATGCACGATCAACTCGCTCAGCACAACATCCGGAATGTGTAGTACTTCTGGATCGCCGTCCAGATCGACAAGCTCGTACTGATCCACATCATCTAAGAGCTTAACGGAGACACCGTGCCCGCGTAGCACCTTGAGAATGTGCCCTCGTGGCTGTGCGCCATCCCAAGGGCCTTTCTTAAGCCTCACGACAGGAGGGCTATAGCCTGCGGACGTTCTGCGCTGCAGAAGCTAAACTGCCGAGGTATCGCCGCGGGCCTTTGTGTATCGTCCGGGACATCGACGGCGATCACCATGCAGTGAAGCACGTGCCGACGTGCGCTAGCATAGTAGGCCTGCACGTACTCAGGAGGTGTTCGCGCCTTGCTGAAAAGCGCACCTAGGTCACGCCCAAGCCGCAAGTAACTCTGGATCGTGGCGGTGAATCCGCGCGCAAAACGATCCCGTGCTTCGGCTTCGGTCGCACCAGTTGCGGTGTAGTCAATTTCGAGACCCTGCGCAAAGTAGCCGCCGTCACAACTGGGCATCACCAGCACATGCAACTCAGCGCCTACGGCATGGCTCTCGCCGCTTGCCACGTGTGTCATCGTCGGCTTCGTCATAGTGATTCGGACCTCTGTCCTATCCAGAAGTTCGACTTCCTGGATGCCAAAGATCGCACATTTGCGGAATACTTGCATGAATACGCATGCTGCATGCTCGCGGGTACGGCCGCTGGTATGTGGAGACCACTGAAACGAAAAACGCCAAGCAGTTCAAAGGATTGATGTGCTTCTTTGGTGCCGTCCGTGTAGGTGTGCTCGACGCGCTCCATGTGGAACGGCGCGAAGCCCGGTGCAGGCCAGTGCCGGCGTCAAGCCAACCGGATCGTGGGCACTTATCACGGGGCGCGATCACGATTCCGTCAGCAGCAGCATGGGAATCGTCGTACCACTCAACGTGCTTTGCGTCCCGGCTGTTGCAGGTAACGCGCCATACGTTCCAGCGGCGCCGGTCAGGCACACCTTGCGCGCGCCGGTGGCGCTGTCACGCGCCATCGCTGGGCCAATCGATGCCAGCGCCAGCGCGCGCAAGGCAGGCATGCCTGAGTTGCTGAAAAACGCCACCGCCGCCCAATACAGCACGCCCGGTTGCAGCGTGAACGCGGATGTCGTGGGAGCGGTCTTCAGTCCCGTGGTAGCCGCGCCAACTCCAACGCCCGTGATCGCCAACAGACTGCCAGCAACATCGTTGTTCCCGGCACTGCGCGTGCTGCTGTAGATGCCGACATCGCCACCTGTGGAAACCAAGCCCGCCGTGGTCACGTAGTAGCCCATTGTTGCAATGGCGTAGGCGCGCGACACGCGCAGCGGGATGTAATAGACCGTCCCATTGCCCATCGTTTTGGTGGTAGCGGCATTGCCCAGCGCGTCGCCAGGCACCAGGCACTGGCCCGGACACTTGCACAGCGGATAGTCCAAACCGACCCCGCTGATGCGATCATCCACGTAACCCTTGGTCGCTGCATCCATCGGAGCCAGTGGGGCGCGCGGCAACAGCAACGGCGTGAGTGCGCGGAGCGCCATTATCACAGCTCAGTGAACATGATGGCCGGAGCCGCGGCGTCGGACACGATCGAGAAATCGGTGAACAGCACATGCGTATGCCCCGCCGGGCACTGGATCCCGATCCCGTAGTACAGCCCCGCCTTATCGGTGATGATCTTCGCGCGGCTCACAACGCGCACCGCAGCGCTTGCGCACGCAGGCCCATGTAGCGTTCGGCGTCGGCGGCCTTCAGGCGCAGCAACTCGCGCGCGCGGGCGTCGGCGGTATACAGCGCCCAGCCGGCGGGCAGCATAGTGAGCGTGGCGGGCCAGCACGCCAGCGCGGCGCGCGCACATTCAGCCGGCGCCGGGGCGTGCGCTGCTGGCAGCGGCGGCAGGGGCACCAGCCGCGGCGGCGCGGTCGTACAGCCTGCGCCAAGCAGGGTCAGCAAGAGGATCGCCAGGACACTGGCCGCATCGCGCTGGACTCGGAAACCACGCTGGCCGGCGTGCCATTCGAGGCGTGGACGTACAAGCTGGGCAACCGCAGCGCGCTGGAATGGATCCTCGACCAGTACAAGGAAAAGAAGCCGAAAGACCCGACCATCCGCGAGAAATTCAACACCTACCGCTTCGCCGATTACAAGGACAAAGTCATCGACCTGCTATCTCGCGTCACCCGTGTCAGCGTGGAGACCCAAGGCATCGTCGATGCTATGGGTAAGGCTAGGCGTTAAACATCGGGGCATCGTCGTCAGCGCGTTGCCCATGTCCGGCGTCGTGGCTGATAACGGCCAACACCAGAACCAACATTCGCTGCCCAGCGGGTGAACTGGCCCCAGTCGAACAGGAGCGGGCGGCTACGTCACCGGATGCAGGGATATAGTGTCTTGCCCAAACGATGGCGCACCCGCGCTTTGACTGGAAAAGGGAGAGATATGCCAGGGACTCCAACCGCCGACGAGATTACGGTCCGAGGGGTACTCGCGAAGTACGAAGCTGAGTTCGCATCGGCAGCGGATGCAGTCGAGAATGGTGAGTTTGCGCTCTGGGTCGGGTCAGGCATTTCAAGGCAGCGAGTCCCTTCGGCCACACGCGGACGTTTAGTTTCTATGGAGAGTCGGCCGTATCATTCGGCTATTGAGCCGGCTCCACTAAGATGCTGGGCTGGCTGCATTCTTGACACGTAGATACATCAATTGAGCACATTCGAGCCTTTCTTTATCCGCACTTGCGAGGGACCGTCCGGAACGCGGCTTCGCCTTCGCGGCTATGAACCGAAACCAGGCCAGCCCTTCGCGCCCTTCGAGATCGATGACCCGTTTGGACTGCGCAACGCGATCGTTCCGATGTTCTGCCAGCAAGTGGATGGAAGGATGTATGGCGTTGGGACAGCGTTCCATGTCGATGGCTTCGGTAACTTCCTCACCGCCTACCACGTCATCGACTGCGTTGAGAATCATCTTGCCGGACGCCCGATCCTTTTCCTGAGCATGCACGCCGTGGTGTTTGGAACGGTCAACATCCCACCGGACTGCTTCGTACCGCCGCAAGAAGTGTTCGCATCGCTGATGGAGGTGGATGATCCGATGGCCATGCTGCGGCGCCAGCCCGTCCGACGACCTGCCATCGATGTCGCGTCGTTGAAGGTCGCAGGGATTGGCCCCGGTGTACGGCCGCCAAAAACATTGCCGATGCGGACGATGGGTTGGGTACCGCAACTCGGCGAGGTCGTGCTCGCCGTGGGCTTTCCCGAACTGGATCTGTCGGAAGTCGACCCGGCTCGGCAGTCAGCCCTGCTGACCGAGGGCATGTACGGTGCTTACGGACGGATCGTCGCTGTCCACGAGGAGGGCACCAGTCACTCGAATCCGACGCCCGTGTTCCAGGTGGAGAGCGATTGGCCGCCTGGCCTAAGCGGAGGCCCGGTGTTCAACAGGAACGGCGAAGTCGTCGGTATGGTGAGCCGGTCGCTGCGCGCGGAATCCGGTCATGCCGGCGCGGGATACGCCGTGCATTTCGGTTTAGCCCATGACATTGAGCTGCTGACACCGAATGTGGACCGCTTCAATCCAGGTTGGCGCAAGTGCTGGGGCGTCTTTGCCTCGGCGACACCTGAACCAATCAGCATGCAAGCCACGATGGAACAAGCCGAAGCCGCTGCATCGAGGCTCGAGGGACCCGCCGATATCCGACCAATCGCCCATCGGTTAGGTACGACTGATTTCATGGACCTGAGGGTCTGAACGACACAATGCGGCCAGCCATCGCGTCAAGCCGACCGGCAGCGCTCGATTTAGCGGCAGGTACGCGGGACCGTGCCCCAATGGCCGCGTTTCCACATCGAATGCGCGCGGCTTACTGGTCCGGATCGATGACAGCCTGCATCAGC
>NZ_JBYCKI010000018.1:0-5711 GCF_057473305.1 Thiomonas sp. TH-17 | reverse complement strand
TGTTGCGGGTGACGCGAAACTGATGCACGCCGAGCACTTCGAGCCCCGGAAACAGTTGCCCGGCAAACGCCTGCATGCACGACGACAGCAGCATGAATCCGTAACGTGCATCGCACAGCTCCGGCGGCATGGGCACGACCCGGGGCAAGGTGCGCGGGGTCTGCACCACGCCCAGTTCGATATTGCGGCCGAAGGCATCGGTGCCTCCGAGTTGCACGGCAAACACCAGGTTCTTGTTGATGACGCGGGGGAAGGGATGCGCCGGATCGAGGCCGATCGGCGTGAGCAGGGGCGAGACTTCGGTCTCGAAATAATGCTGCGCCCAGGCGCGCTGCGCATCGGTCCAGTCGGGCAGGCGGTACAGGCGGATGCCCTGCTGGTCGAGCGCGGGCAGCACGGCCTGTTGCAGCACGCGGTACTGGTCGGCAATCAGGGCGTGGGCGCGTTCGGAAATCTCGCTCAGGGCGTCGCGCACCCGCATGCCGTCGGGCGTGTGCGAAGCCGGGTCGGCTTCCAGCATGTCTTGCAGGGTGGCGACGCGGGTTTCGAAAAACTCGTCCATATTGCTCGACACGATGCTGAGAAAACGCAGCCGTTCGAGCAGGGGATTGGTGTCGTCGAGCGCCTGAAACAGCACGCGGCGATTGAATTCGAGGGTGCCCAGCTCACGATTGAGCAGGCGAGGCGCGGTGGCGGGATGGGACATGAAGGGTTCGGGCGGAAAAGCAACTGGCATTTTGCCAGTGCCGGGAACAAACCGAGCGAGAATGACGGCTTCGGATGAAATCTTGATGACATTTTTCAAAAACCTGTCATCAAACCAACGTTCAATTGCTGCTTATGCCCACCCTGCTCAATCAACACCTTGCCGCGGTCGATCTCGGATCGAACAGTTTTCGCATGCTCATCGGACGGGCGCAGGACAGTGCGGCGGGGGTGCAGGTCTATGCCATCGATTCATTGCGCGAGCCGGTACGTTTGGCGGCGGGGCTGGACGACAAGAAGTATCTGTCGGAAGCCGCGCAGCAGATCGCGTTGCAAACCCTGCAGCGCTTCGGCGAGCGGCTGCGCCAGTTTCACCCGGACCGCGTTCGCGCCGTGGCCACCAACACGGTGCGCGTGGCCAAGAATGCGCCGCAGTTTCTGCAGCGCGCGCAGGCGGCGCTGGGGTTTCCGATCGAGGTCATTGCCGGGCGGGAAGAGGCGCGGCTGGTCTATATCGGTGCGGCGCATTCGGTCTCGGTGGTGCAGGGCAAGCGCCTGGTGGTCGACATCGGCGGGGGCTCGACCGAGTTCATCATCGGCCAGGGTTATGAGCCGGGGATGATGGAGTCGCTCTACATCGGCTGCGTGTCGATGAGCCAGCGTTTCTTTCCGGGCAATCAGGTGGACGAGACCACCATGCGCGCCGCCGAGATTGCGGCGCGCAAGGAGATTCAGATCATCGCCGCCGACTTCAAGCGCAATGGCTGGAACCATGCGGTGGGGTCGAGCGGTACGGCGCGCGCGCTGGCCGACATGATCGGCGGCAGCGGTTTCAATCCGCCGGACCAGCCGGGCGACATCACCCTGCAAGGGTTGCGCGAACTGCGTCGCACCTTCGTGCGGGCGGGCAATCTCAACAAACTGCGCATGGAGGGGCTCAAACCCGACCGCGTGCCGGTCGCCGCCGGCGGGCTGGCCATCATGCTGGGGGTGTTCGAGGAACTGGGCATCCAGCACATGGAAGTCACCGATGCCGCGCTGCGCCTGGGCGTGCTCTACGACCTGCTCGGGCGCGAGCAGTCGCAAGACATGCGTGAAGTCACCGCCCTGCAGTTCACCCAGCGCTACGGCGCCGACGCCCAACAGGCGCAACGGGTCACTGAACTGGCCCTGCGGCTTTACGCGCAATTGCGCCCCAACGCCACTGAGGCCGAGCACCGACTGCTGCGCTGGGCCGGGCAGTTGCACGAAATCGGCCTGTCGATTTCGCATAGCGCCTATCACAAGCATTCGGCCTATATCGCGGCCAACGCCGATATGCCGGGCTTTTCGCGCGGTGAGCAGGCTGCGCTGGCGCAACTGGTGTTGACCCACACCGGCAAGCTGAAAAAACTCAGCGCCGCCGATCTGGAGAACCTCGATCTCGACGCCGTCATGGCGCTGCGCCTTGCAGTCATCCTGGCGCGCAACCGCACGGCGGTTGATATTGATGGACTTCATCTGCGTTATCAGCCGGCCGGCGTGAAGCTCTCGGGCCTGCGGCCGCCGCTCGATATCGTCGCTCCGGAGCCCTGGCTCAAAAGCAATCCGCTGACCGAATACAGCCTGCGCCAAGAGGCCGCCGAGTGGGCGCGGCTGAACTGGAACGTCGCGTTACACAGTCCTTCTTGATTGCGTCATGCCTGCCACGTAATGTTTGAGCAGAAGCCGCAAAAGCGGTACTGACCTTTCAAACTGGAGCACACGATGCAGATCATTCTCACGCGACATGGTGAAGTTGAAGGCATTCATCCCGAGCGTTTTCGCGGGCGTATGGAACTGGAGCTGACCGCACTGGGTCGCCAGCAGGCCAAGGCGGTGGCGCAGCGCATCGCCGCCGAGTTTTCTCCGCAGGCGGTCTACACAAGCCCGATGGGGCGCTGCCGCGAAACCGGCGCCGACATTGCCGCCGCCTGCGGCCTGAGCGCGCAGGTGCTCGAAGGGGTGAACGATCTCGACTACGGCGAGTGGCAGTGGAAGACGCACGAGGAGATGAAGGCAGCGCATCCGCAGACCTACGCCTTGTGGAAAAGCGCGCCGCAATGGGTGCGCTTTCCTGGCGGCGAGTCGCTGCAGGACTTGGCGCTGCGCACTGCCGATGGGCTGCGGACGCTGCTCGCGCGTCATGCCGACCACACCGTGGTGCTGGTCGGGCACGACAGCGTCAACCGCGCGCTGCTGCTGCACGTGCTTGATCTGCCGCTTTCCGGTTACTGGCGCATCACGCAAAAGCCTTGCTGCCTCAACCTGTTCAGTGTGGATGCGCAAGGCAAGGTCGCACTGCAACTCGTCAACGACACCACGCATCTGCGAGGATTGGCATGAAATCTGGAGGCGATCCGCAGTGCCCGTTCTGTCAAGACATGCCCTGGGTGTTGCACAACGAACTGGGCTTTGCGGTGTATGACCGCACGCCTGTCAACCCGGGGCATCTGCTGCTCATTCCCTTTCGCCATGTGGATGACTGGTTCGATTGCACCCCGCAGGAACATCAGGCGCTGCTTGAACTGGCGGCAAGGGGCCGCGATCTGCTGCTGCGCGAGCATCGGCCGGATGGCTTCAATCTGGGCGTGAACTGCGGCCGCGCGGCCGGGCAGAGCATCTTCCATGTGCATCTGCACCTCATCCCGCGCTACGACGGCGACATGGCAGAGCCGCTGGGCGGCGTGCGCGGCGTGATTCCGGCGCGGCAGAAGTATTGAGCGATTGCATTTCGACGCAACCTTGAGCGCCCAGGACATTGACCCTGCGCATTTCATGGCCTAAATTCAAATCAACAAGCGGCGATGGAGTTCGCCGTTCAATTGCCTCAATAGGGGTTTCGCCCCAGGCTGATGACTCCTACCCATGTCCCGGTTGACCCGCTGCCCGTGCCGCGGGCGCCGCCTTCAGGGAGGAGTTTTGGATGTTTACATCCCCATTGATCAGTCATGTCTTGCCGCAGGCGCAAGACGGGGCTTCAGCCCAGCGCCCTCGGTCAGCGCAAAAACAACTCATGCTTCCGCTTTGTTCACAGCGCCTGTGTCTGCAGGTGCGTCGGTTCGTGCTTGCCAACATCTGAAAGGAGTTCCGTATGTCTTCGATCTCATCCTCTCTTCTTGGCCGGGTTGACGCGCGCCTGTCCCATCTTCCGCTGTCGTGCAGTGTGGTGCTGCCTGGCGGGCAGCGGGTTGGCCCAAGCAATGCGCAAATCGAAATGCGGCTGCGCGACAAGCGGGCGCTATGGCACATCACCACCGGGCAGATCGGCAAACTGGCTGAAGATTATGTCGAGGGGATGGTGGACATTCTGGGCAATCTGCGCGACCTCATGCGCATCGCTCCGGTGCTGCTTGACGACGACCCGCGCAACGAGCCTTCGGCCGCCACCGTGCGGATGTGGCAAGGCTTGCGCCGAACCCTGTGGGAGCACAGCCACCACAGCCGCGAAAAGGACGCCGCGCAGATTCAGAGCCATTACGACGTGTCCGACGATTTTTACGCGCTGTGGCTCGATCCGCGCCGGGTGTATTCCTGCGCTTACTTTGCCGAGCCGTCGATGACCCTGGCGCAGGCGCAGGAAGCCAAGCTCGATCACATCTGCACCAAGCTCATGCTCAAGCCGGGCGAACGCTTCATCGACATCGGCGCAGGGTGGGGCGGGCTGCTGCTGTGGGCCGCCGAGCACTATGGGGTGGACGCTACCGGCATCACCCTGTCGAAGAATCAGTACAACCATGTGAACCGGCTGATCGTCGAAAAGGGCTTGCAGGGACGGGTGCGCATGCTGCTGCAGGACTACCGCGATGTGGACGAATCGAAGCCCTTCGACAAGGTGGCTTCGGTGGGCATGTGCGAACACGTCGGCCGTCCCCATCTGCCGCTGTATTTCAGCAAAATCCGCCGTCTGCTCAAACCGGGCGGGCTGGTGATGAACCACGGCATCACCGCCGGCGGGGTGGACAACAGCCAGCTCGCCGGCGGCATGGGCGACTTCATCGAGAAATACATCTTCCCGGGTGGACAACTCGTGCATGTCAGCGTAATGGCCGAGACCATGTCGCGCGGCGGCCTGGAGCCCCTTGACCTGGAATGCCTGCGGCCGCATTACGCCAAAACGCTGTGGTACTGGGTCGATGCGCTCGAAGGCCATCTCGACGAAGCCCGCCGCGTGCTGGGCGATCACGCGGAGAAGACCTTGCGCGCTTACCGGCTGTACCTCGCGGGGTCGGCGATGGGGTTTGAGCAGGGTTGGATTTCGCTGTTCCAGATTCTTGGAAGCCATGCGAATGGTGTTGTGGAAGACCGCATCGACTGCGACCGCGTGCTGCGGGCCCGGCAGTCCGAATATCCGTTCAACCGCAGTTACCAGTATGCGGGCAAGGCAAGCGCAGGCTCGGCAGACGCGGAAAAACCGCAAGTCGTTGCGGCGCCGGCCGAAGCGCAGACGGCGTAGTTGCGCGTAATTTTGCGAGTGCGACGGCGCGGTTTCGCGCCGCCGATGTCCACCCTTCAAGGAGAGGTCATGCCTGCTTCAGACGCTCTTATTTCTTCGATTCGCGCGCAGGAAATTCTCGATTCCCGCGGCACGCCGACCGTCAAGGCCACGATCACGCTGCAGTCGGGGGTGCGCGCCTCGGCGGCGGTGCCTTCGGGCGCTTCCACCGGCAGCAACGAGGCGGTGGAACTGCGCGACGGCGACCCGAAGCGCTATTTCGGCAAAGGGGTACGCAAGGTGATTGCCCATATCGAGGGCGAAATCGCCGAGGCGTTCAAAGGGCGCGACGTGTGCGATCAGGCCGCGATCGACGCGGCGCTCATCGCGCTCGACGGCACGCCCAACAAGGCGCGGCTGGGCGCCAATGCGCTGCTGGCGGTGAGCATGGCCGCCGCCCGCGCCGCCGCGCTGGTGCGCGGTGAGCCGCTGCATCGCAGCTTGTGCGAGAAGCCGTCGAACCTGCTGCCCATGCCCATGTTCAACGTGCTCA